>JBAXIL010000091.1:0-1063 GCA_037138355.1 bacterium | reverse complement strand
ATATTAAAAAGCTTCTAATTAAATATCTTGAAATTAATTAAATACGGAATATAATAGTTTTGTTTTAAAAAATATTTTTTTATGGAGACCTATGGCAGACGCTCAGGCATATATTGAAAAGAGAAAGTTTAAAAGAGTAAATAAAAAGATAGCGGTAACATATAAAGTGGTTTCGATACCAAATGAAGCAGAAAAAATAAAAGCGTCTGCTGAAAAAAACAAAACAGAAACTATGAACATTAGCTTAGGTGGTATGCAACTTGTGGACGGTGTGCCGTTTATTCCAGGTCAAATTGTAAGACTTGAGATAAAACTTGATGATAATGCGGATATGATTTTAACTTTTGCTGAAGTCAAGTGGTCAGTTAAAGATGATGTGATAAAAAGATATAGGACAGGTATTGAATTCTTAGTTTTGAAAGAAGAAGATAAAATAGTGTTAGAAAAAAGCATTAAGTAAAATATTAAAGATTTTGAGGAGGAGCTTGAATGAATTATTTTAAAACCTTTACTTTGATGGCAGTATTAACTGTTGTTTTTGTGATTATTGGAAGTTATTTTGGTGGCTCTAATGGTATGTTTTATGCTTTTAGTTTTGCAGTGCTAATGAACTTCTTTTCTTATTGGTTCTCAGATAAGATAGTTCTTTCATTATATGGAGCAAAAGAAGTAAAAAGGGAAGATGCTAAAGATTTATATGTGATAGTTAGTAATCTGTCAAGTAAGGCTGGTATTCCTATGCCGAAGATTTATATAGTAAATGAAAAAATGGCAAATGCTTTTGCTACTGGTAGAAACCCAGAACACGCGGCTGTAGCAGTGACAACAGGAATTCTTGAAATTTTAACTCCTAAACAACTTGAAGCAGTATTGGCACATGAAATAACACACATAAAAAATCGTGATGTTTTGATAGGTACTATAGCCGCAACTTTTGCAGGAGCTATTACGATGTTGGCAAGATTTGCCATGTTCTTTGGCGGTTCCAGAGACAATAATAAAGGTGGCGCTGTCGGTATGATTTTAATGATGATACTTGCCCCCCTTGCTGCCATACTAATAC
>JBAXIL010000090.1:0-1090 GCA_037138355.1 bacterium | reverse complement strand
ACATCTTTGAAAACTTTAAAAAGCTTGGCTGGGAGTTGCCGCATACTATTAGGAATATGGGTGTCGGAAATAACCCCTATTTTTTTTATATTATTTATTCTTGTCAGCATTTTTTTTGAGCATTTCAAGCATGCTCGCCAGTTCAGCGGTACTCATAGTGTCTAAGCCTTTTCCCAAGGCATCAGCGTGGCTTTCCTTTTTTTCTGGGGTAGTGCCAAAAGTGTCAAGCCCAGAAGCTTTTACATATTTTGCCTGAAGGTCGCCGAGCACTCTGAAAAGTACTTTTGTCTCACCAGAAGTAAGTTGTCCTTTTGTCTTATCACTGATTGCTTTTATCATATTTATCATAGAACGGGCGTGGGGCAGGTTTTGTGTTTTTTTTCCGCTGGTAAAACGAGGCGTCTCCCCTAAGTCCATAGAAGCTGTTTGCGCAAGCATAAGCAGAAGATTTAAAAAATCCACATTATCTTCAGTAGTTTCAGCCATAAGCACCTCCGTATAAATTAAAAGTTTAAGTTGAGCCTATTATAACGCAGGGAGAAAAGGGAAGCAATTAAAAATTTAATATAGGGCACAAGACAAATTACCGCAGAGGAAAGCATCGCGGAAGGATAGGATACCTTGACAAAATATATTGGGGGAATATAATAAATTTGTAACATTGGAAAGTATATTTTTTGGAGGGGAAATAATGTATAAAAAAGCCCTTTTCTATGTAATGTCAGGCACAGGGAACTCATATAGAGCGAGTGTCTGGGCACAAGAAGAAGCAGAAAAAAACGGGATAGAAGTAAAAAACATTCCCATAGAACGCGCAAAGGTAAAAACCGAAGTTGAAAATGGAAAGGAAAATATAGTAGGTTTATTTTGTCCCACCCACGGTTTCACCGCGCCTTGGGGAATGATAGCTTTCGTTTTAAAAATGCCACAAGTCAAAGGCACACACGCATTCATTTCTGCTTGTAGGGCGGGTTGGCTCTTAGGACCGTGGTATCTGCCTGGCCTTGAAGGCACGACAGCTTTACTGCTTGCAACAATACTTATGTTTAAAGGTTATAACATAAGGGGCACTATGGGGCTTGATATGCCA
>JBAXIL010000089.1:0-1099 GCA_037138355.1 bacterium | reverse complement strand
TATATGACAAATAATGAAGGTTATGTGAAATACCTACAAAATACTTGACATAATATATGACATATGTTAATCTTTGTAAAATATCAAATAGATATTATTAACTGGCTAAATGGAGACAAATGGTAGAAAAAATCATTGGGATTGGTGCAACATCAAAGCTTAGCGGTTTATCGGAACGCACTTTGCGATATTGGGAAAGTCTGGGTCTAATACAGCCGATAAGGCTTCCTTCAGGGCACAGAAAGTTTTCAATAAGTATGGTCAAAAAAATTATTTCTATACGACATAACATCGAAAAACATAATTTGAGAATTAATGATTTAATCACTTCTTCTACATTTCTTAATGATGATACGCTTAAAGACAAGGTAGCTACGGCAGGCGTATTTGATTTGAATATCAATCTTGATACTCCAGTATATGAACTTGCAAAAAAAAATGGAAGAATACATCCACTGTCTGGCTTACCTGACAAAATATTCATACAACAGGAAATAATTAGAAAATTAGATAGCAATGCAAAGCTTTCGGTTTGCTATATAGATTTGAAAGACTTCAGGTTATATAATAAACGCTATGGTTACGAAAAGGGTGATGCTGTTTTAAAATTTTTGGCTGCAGTTATTTATGATGTCGTGAAAGAATATGGAGCTGTAAATGACATAGCTGGACATTATGGTGGCGATAATTTTGTAATCATTACAGACCATGATAGGCATATGCAGATTTGCTCCGAATTGATAAAGAATTTTGACCATCTTATTGGACAGCATTATGATAAAGCAGACAAAGTTAATGGATACATAGTAACTAAAAAAAGAAATACGGAAGAGGAAAAAACTGCAATTATGACATTATCTATAAGTGTTGTTTGGAATGCGAAGAGAAAGCTTTCTCATTTTGCTCAGGTAGAAGATTTAGCTACAGAACTAAAGCTACATGCTCAAAAGATGACAAAAAGTGAACTTATAGTGGACAGAAGGACATATTAAAAATTGAAATAATCTATTGCACTAATTTTTCTGTTATTGATATATACGGATCCATATCAACCCTTTCTGGGTTGATTTTTTTAACTTTCCTAAATGCTTCAAGTGCC
>JBAXIL010000088.1:0-1128 GCA_037138355.1 bacterium | reverse complement strand
TTTAAAAAAGTGCCTGAGATTAGACCCGATGAACCTGACGGATAATGCCGGCGAAGGGAAAAGAGAGTTTTTCCGGAGGAACCTTCGACTTGTAGTATTAAAGACGAAGTTTTTTTATTTATATACTAAATTACAAAGGAGAAACAAATGGCAGAATTACCAGAGATAGGAAAGATATCACCTGATATCTTTGATGAAATGATTTATCCAGCATTGGGTAAAAAAAACCCAAAAGTTTTAGTTGGACCTCAGCATGGAGTAGATGTAGGTGTTGTAGATATCGGTGGCGGAAAAGTTATGGTAACAACTACTGATCCTATATTTATTGTTCCAAATTATGGATTTGAACGCGCGGCTTGGTTTGCTCTGCACATTCTTGTATCAGATGTAGTTACATCAGGATTAAAACCATCTTATCTTACTATTGATTTAAACCTCCCATTATCAATAAAAAAAGAAGAGCTAAATGCTATGTGGAAAGTTATATCTTCCGAGTGTGACAGAATGGGAATTGCTATTATCAGCGGACATACAGCAAAATACGAAGGATGTAATTATCCTATGGTAGGCGGAGCAACTGTCATGGCTATAGGTAATAAAAATAAATATGTCACCCCAAGAGATGCAAGACCTGGAGATAAAATTATAGTTACAAAAGGCGCGGCTATAGAGGCAACAGGATTATTTGCTGTGACCTTTGAAAAAAAGATTGAAAAAATATTTGGAAAAGAGTTTTCAAAAAGAGCTTCAAATATCTTTTACAAAATGTCAGTAGTAGAAGATGCTTTAATTGCTGCATCCGTGGGAGTTAGAAATAAGGGAGTCACTTCTATGCATGATGCGACTGAATGTGGTGTGTGGGGTGGTTTATATGAAATCGCACAGGCCTCAGGAGTTGGCATGCAGATTATCAAAGAAAACATAATTATTTTACCTGAAGTAAAAGCCATATGTGAACATTTTAAAATGGATCCTTATACTGCTATTAGTGAAGGAACATTGCTTATTACTGCCAAGGCAGAATATGCACAGAAAATTGTTGATAAGCTAAAGAAAAATAATATAGATTCTTCTATAGTGGGAACGGTTGTAAAAAAAGAAAAAGGTATTATGATAGTTGAAAATGGA
>JBAXIL010000087.1:0-1176 GCA_037138355.1 bacterium | reverse complement strand
TTTTCTTCATAAAATCCCCCTTTATCTTTTTTATTATAATAGCACTTTACAAGAACCCGTTCAATAGTAATTTTTATTATATATAGTTTAGGAGATTAACTCAGAAAATGGCTATAAAGTAAGGACTTATTGGCTATTATGACTTTAGCTATCACTCCGTCTCAAAACCCAGATTTTCTTTGCCACTTGATTTAATATAGTACTATATTCATTGTCCTGTTTGGTCAAGAGCACATAAACCTCTAAACGCCTTGATTTTATGGTTTCAATAATAATTTGGTCTATAAAATCTTCTCCGTCTGTTATGATAAGAATTTTTTGAAACCCTTTCTCAAATGCATGCCTAAAAATCAGATTGAAATTAGTTCCATAATTCGTTTTAGCTTTACCAGTCAAAAAATCACTGACACTGATTGGCCTTATAGTACCTGAAAAAAGATAAATAGGATCGCTTAAATAATTTTTTACATTTCCCACCAATTTGTAAATAAAAGGCAGTTCATCCATAGCAGACCCAGAAGTATCCACATACATATTTAACTTCCTATAATCTATTCCCATGGCTTCCATATTATTTTTATAAAATATGGGATTCATACCTGCGCTGAGCATGAAGGTTTCACGCCTACCAGGAAATGGCACCAGACCGGTCATAGTCGTAATAGTATTAACACTACAAGCATTATCACCGTCTTGCTCTAAGGACTTTTGTATGGCTGTAGCCACTTCCCTTTCATTGTTTTTATCAGTTTCTCCGAAATCATCTACTTGAAATTCTTCCTGATTATCATCACTTTTTCCTGCACCATTTCCATGCGAACCCAATAAAATTATATCCTGCATTCCACCATTTGAGTCTTTAAAAATTTTCATTAACCTTTCTAATAGATTGTTAACTGGTAAGTCCTTAAGCCAAGCATCTGCATACCATTTTCCGAGCTCCACCATGCTGTTCACATTATTTCTATCATTTATTCTTCTCTTAGCAGCTTTTGCCGCAACTTTCGCTGGGAAATCTGGTTTAAATATCTCCCCACTTTCTACATCATTTTGAGTAAAAGGAGGACACAAAATCAAACCAATTGCTGTTTTAGATGGAGCATAAAAATCCATTAAGAACTGATACCCTTTTTTGAAATGACACCTTAAGAGACTACTATTAATTTTTATGTCTTG
>JBAXIL010000086.1:0-1180 GCA_037138355.1 bacterium | reverse complement strand
AATAAATTAAAAAAGAATGTCACTTCTGACTTCATAAATAAAAAGTTAATTGAAGATATGGGCTGGCGCGTTTTAATAATATGGGAATGCGAAATTAAAGATAGAGTAAGATTAAAAGATATCTTGTTCCAAGAACTTAAATTTTAAAATACTGGTTGTATTTGATGGAAAAAATAAAACTGAATTTAGGTGAATTGTTTTCTGGGCCAGGCGGTTTGGCTTATGGAGCTATAAATAGTAGTCTTGAGTATGGAGGGACTCATTATTCTTATGGACATGCTTGGTCTAATGATATTGACCATGACTCATGTCAAACATATATAATGAATATACCTGGGGCGCATTCCGGCAATGTTTATTGTGAAGATATTGCGCTTTTAAATATAGATAATCTTTCATCAATTGATATATTTGCATATGGCTTCCCTTGCAATGACTTTAGTATTGTTGGGAAGCAAAAAGGTTTTGCTGGGACTTATGGTCCGCTTTACAAATACGGTATCAATGTTATAAATAAGTTTAAGCCAAAGTTTTTTATTGCAGAAAATGTTGGCGGGATCAGATCTGCAAATGATGGGGAGGCATTTAAGAAAATCTTGAATGACTTATCCAACTCAGGTGATGGTTATGATATCGTTTCGCACTTATATAAAGCTGAAGAATACGGTATAGCTCAAACAAGGCATCGGATTATAATTGTTGGGATTCAGAAGTCATTAGAACTAAAATATAGAGTACCAGCACAGACCACAAAAAACAACTATATACCTGTATCTAAAGTGTTAGAATCAATTCCTTTCGACGCACCAAATAATGAGTTTACAAATCAATCAAAAAAAGTGATTGAAAGATTAAAATATATAAGTCCTGGTGAAAATGTTTGGACATCAAAAATGCCTGAACATTTGCGCCTAAATGTCGAGAACGTTAAGTTAAGCCAGATATATAAAAGACTTCATCCAGATAAACCTTCATATACAATTACAGGAAGTGGCGGTGGAGGTACTCATGGGTATCATTATTACGAAAACAGGGCATTAACTAATAGGGAAAGAGCCGCTATCCAATCATTTCCGAATGATTATGCTTTTTTTGGAGCCAAAGAAAGCGTTAGAAAGCAAATTGGTATGGCTGTTCCGCCTGCATTATCAAAAATTATATTTGAATCTATTTTAAAAAC
>JBAXIL010000085.1:0-1215 GCA_037138355.1 bacterium | reverse complement strand
TCAAATAAAAAAATATTTTTAATGATACAGAATTTAAAAGGTAGAGAAAAAGTATTTCAAAGTATTGGAGTTGCTGCACAGTATTTCTCGCCAAACCCTATACTTTCAAAATCAGCAAGTTCTTCTGCTGTAAATACGGGAGATAACTTTACTTGGACTTTGAACTTTTTTAACAATGGTGCTGGGTCGGCAAAAAATGTGAGAATCTTTGATACCTTACCTGTGGGAGTTTCTTTTTTGAGTTCAATTCCTACTACTTCTTCGATTGTAGGTAATTATTACACATGGGATTTTTCTTCTGTAGCACCTAATTCTTCTGCAGTAATAAAAATGATAGTCAAAGCTACAGCCTGCGGCTTTAATGTGACAAATACAGCCGCAACATATTATGAAGATAATATAAATGCACCACAACCGATTTTATTTTCACAAGATAGTGCCATAACGATAAACTGCATACCTACTGCCACAGACACATATACCAATACTGCTACGCCAACAGTAACTCTTACAGCAACAAATACTCCTACAAATACAGCAACACCGATAATTCCTCAATTTACAATTGTAAAGGCGGTTGTTCCTTCAAGTGCTGCAATAGGAGAAACTATCACTTATACTATTTCTTGCGTTAATACTAATAACATAGCTTTGACTAATTTTGAAATATGGGATACTTTGCCTTCGCAGTTGGAAAACATAAGTAATATTACAAGCCCTGGTATATACAATTCAATTACAGGAGTAATAAGTTGTTTAACAGCTGTGCCTATAGGTGGTTCTTTTGACCTTGTGTTTACTGCCACGCTAAAAGATAGCGTAAATCGAGATGAAGTTATAGAAAATATGGCATCTGCAAATGCTTTATCTGCCACTGCTGCTGTAGATTCAAACAAGGCAAAGGTAACTGCTAATGTACCACTCTTACAACTGAAGCCTGTAACTAATTATCCAAATCCATTTGATGGAGAAACAACTATCGTATATACTTTAACAGTAGCTGCAAAGTGTAAAATAACTTTTTATACAATTTCAGGTGAAAAAATTGGAGAGATAATTAACATAGCAGGCCAATCAGGAACAAATAAACAAATATGGTATGGTTTAAATAAGTCAAACAAGAAACTTTCTTCAGGTGTTTATATATATAGGATAGATGCAGTCAGAACTAATGAAAAACAGCACTGCTTATCAAGATTGGCAATAATAAGATAG
>JBAXIL010000084.1:0-1250 GCA_037138355.1 bacterium | reverse complement strand
TTCTTACTGCATTAATCCACATACGCATTTCACATATATAAGAATCCAGCACATTAATAGGGTCAGGTAAAGCATCTGTTGAAAAATATGCAGGTGGTAAATCCCCTGTTATCACCCATATTTCAGAATCAAGCTTTTTTGATTTTGGCAGAACTTCAAAATAAAAAATACCCAAAATCCCTTCAAAACCTTTGGCAAGATAACCAGGAAATGCTTTATCCACCCACTTTTGATTTGCCACAAATCGTTTTGCTTCCTGCGCAAAAGCGTGCAAGCTATATTTGTCTGTGACATTAACTTCTATATTTATTATTGCTTTCATATCTTTAGTTTCAAGCTTCATATTGCTCCTTTAAATTAAAAAAAATTTCTTCTACTTCTTTATTTTTATTACTGTCTCGCCTTCTTTTACCATGCCTAATTCTTCCCTCGCCTTTGTCTCAACATATTCTTTATCACTATATATGACTTTAATTTTATTTTCTATTTCAGTATTCTTTACTTTCAATTCTTCTATCTCCGTTTTCAAAGCATTTATTCGAACATTAGCACTAATGAAGGCAAGTCCATTTTTCAAAAAGGCAATAGCTATAATTAATATTAAAATAAAAGTAAGAATATCTTTTCCTGTAAGCTTCTTTCTCACTTTTTTTTGTGCCATTACTTTACCTCCCATGGTCTAAAAAGGTTGGACCATTTCTTGTCTTCCCATTTTTCCTTGAGGTTGGGCATAATATTATGCTTTTCATACATAAGTATAGTCGCGTTAAGTTGCAGCAGTATGACATATATTATGGACAAAAACGGCATTAAAAATATGGGAAACATTGTAAAATAAATTAACAATCTTGAAGCTTGGGCTCCGCCTACACCTAAAACTATAGGCCACATCATTACTGAAAAATATCCAATAACAGCAAGCACTCCAATTGATGAAAACGGTCCAGACAAAAGCATAATCAAAGATTTTTTATATGAGATTAAAACTCGCCTTTTTTCATCCATTACCATAATAGGCATAAGATATATCTGCATTAGTAAAAATGTAAATGCCAACCATATGCCTATTCCACCTAAAACCAAAAATACTTTGTTAGAAGCATGGGCTTTATAAAAATCTATTCCTATGAATACAAGATATGCCATAGCCATATTAATAACAAATAAACCTGCACCCTTTAAACCAAAAAGCTTGAGTCCATCCCATATTTCTAAAAACATATTCTTTCTGTCTTCATCCCTGATTATTT
>JBAXIL010000083.1:0-1281 GCA_037138355.1 bacterium | reverse complement strand
ATTTGAAAAAGCATCTTTCTGCCTTGAATTAAATCTTTTATATAGTGCCGCGGTTATCACATCCGCTGCCACCCCGCTATCTATGGCCTGTTTGGCTGTCCACCGGGCTTCTCCAGAATCTTCCACATACCCGCTGATTTTTTTCATATCGCTATCTTTTTTAAAAGCGTCTTCCAATAATTCCAAAAGCCAAGACCTTACCACACTGCCGTTATTCCACATTGCACACTTTGCCAAGCTTCATATGCCTGCCATATGGTGAGGCCTTGAGAATCTCAAACCCTTCGCCATACGCTTCCATAAGCGCGTATTCTATTCCGTTATGCACCATTTTTACAAAATGTCCTGCCCCAGTTGGTCCGCAGTACATATATCCATTTTTGGGGGCGAGGGTTTTTATCAGCGGTGCTATCAGGTCAAATGTTTTTTTATCTCCACCTACCATAGTAGAATACCCTTTTTTAAGTCCCCAGATACCACCTGAGACACCCACATCCATATACTTTATCCCTTTTGCTTTAAATATCGTTTCACGCTTTATATCATCTTTGTAATAACTATTTCCCCCTTCTATGAGTATATCTCCGCGTTTTAAAAGTTTTAAAAACTTATCCGCATATTCTTGCGTGACTTTTCCAGCAGGAAGCATAAGCCATACCACCCGAGGCCTTTTGAGTTTTTTTATAATCTCTTCCAAGGCATATGCGGGGATAGCGCCCTCTTTCGCCAACTGTTTTGTCTTTTCTTTTGTCCTGTTATAAGCCACAACTTCGTGGCCTCCAGCTAAAAACCGTCTGCCCATATTTATCCCCATACGGCCCAGACCTATTATCGCTATCTGCATTTTATGCTCCTGTTAATAATTTATAACTAAATCTTTTCTCGTTTATAGCTCAATAATAAGCTCAGTTCTCTCTTTATGTTTTGTAGTAAAATCATCCGAGTCACTGCAAGCAAGAATTATATATACTTTTTCATTTGGTTTCAACACAGTATCATATTTATCCAAAGAGTTAAGTGGTATAGTAAAACTTATCTCAGTAGTGGTGTCGTTTTGTTTTCCGGAATATTTAACTATGTTATTTTTCCCTCCGAGTTCTATATCTGGTGTATGCCGTGTTGGCCCTACCCCGAACTCATCACTCACAAAGACCTTTCCTTTATTATCCACATAGCCCATTATAAAATTTGCGTCCTTCATCATAAAAGAAGGTTTAAACCCTATTGCCACCCACCCCTTACAAGGTGCGGATATAATAAAATTAACTTTTTCTCCAGTTA
>JBAXIL010000082.1:0-1365 GCA_037138355.1 bacterium | reverse complement strand
GGCTCACATAAAAAAAGTGGGGAGAAGTATTAATTTTGGCATCAAAAACTTATGCTGGACTTATCCCTTTTATGCTATTTTTTACCTGAGAAGCTATTAGAACATTTTGCAATAATCTCAGTGGAAGAATTGGGTTGTATTCAGACCAAGAAGATGGAGCTGTATATTAATCTTGAGGAGAACAATGTATTACCTATTGGATATAACCAAGATGAGTATGAATCCAAAGGATTTTACAATGATATTACAATACAGGATTTTCCAGTACGAGGTAAATCGGTGTTTTTAGTAATTAAACGACGCAGGTGGAGACATAAAGAGCGTAAAGGAGAGATTATCCATACCGATTATTCGCTTATAGCCGAGGGTTCAAAAATGACAAAAGAACTATCGGATTTTTTAAAAGATACAGGTAGACACCCGCGAGGATACAATAAGTAATATTAGCAGTTATTATGGTGTAAAAGCAGATAAACTGCGACGACACTACAAAAAACATAGCAGTGGGTTTAATGAATGGGAACAGAAAGATCATGCAGAAGATTATATGTTGTTTCCGGAAAATATGGGTGAATATCTGAGCATAGATGAGGTCTCTTTATCGCAAGGCGAGTTATATACCTTTGTTACCAATAAAAATGGACGCGGCAAGAAAGGTTCATTAGTAGCCTGTATAAAAGGAACATTATCGAAAGACATCATCCAGGTATTGGAAAAGCTACCATTATCAGAGCGCAAGAAAGTTATTGAAGTAACGTTAGATATGGCTAAGAATATGGAGTCGGCAGTAAAAATAGTATTTCCCGATAGCAGATTAGTAATCGATCGTTTTCATGTGGTTAAACTATCTATGGAAGCCCTCCAACATATGCGCATAAAGCAGCGATGGGAAGAGTTAGACAAGGAAAATATTGCCATAGAAAAAGCAAAAAAGAATAAGACTAAATATGAACCGGTAGTGCTAGAAAACGAAGACACACCAAAACAACTTTTGGCCCGCTGTAGGTATATATTAGCAAAAAAAACATCCCATTGGACAGAAAGTCAAAAACAAAGAGCATCAATACTTTTCAGGGAATATCCTCATTTAAAAATTGCATACGAACACACAATGGAGTTTAGAAATATTTATGAGCAGTATTCCATTATTATAGCTAAAGAAAGATTCCTTCAATGGATTAATAAAACCCATACCCTAGAAATGAAGGAATTTTATACCGTTGCAAACACAATAAACCATAATCTTGATAACATCCTCAATTTCTTTGTTAAAAGAAGTACCAATGCTAATGCAGAATCTTTTAATTCTAAAATTAAGCTATTCAGAGCAAATTTAAGAGGGGTCGTTGATACTGAATTTTTCCT
>JBAXIL010000081.1:0-1400 GCA_037138355.1 bacterium | reverse complement strand
ATACACAGGTGATACTTGGTGGAAGCAGGGGCGCGGAACAGTCCGTGTTTTTCCAGATAAGCCGCAAGCTCAACTACGCCTTTGCGTTTTGAAATAATAGATAAATATTTTGCATACTCTTCTTTTGTTTTTTCCATGTCTGCCATATAAACCCTCCGAATGATTTGATAAGTTATAATACACTATGAAGGTAAAGTTGTCAAAGGAAGAGGAATAAAACTCAATTTTTTTTGTTAAATAGACCTAACATTGTAATGTGGATAACTTTTAGTCAAAATGGTGAATAATTCAGAAATAACCCTAAAACCCTTTAAAATATAGAAAAAAACGCCCTGTTAGTATGTATATATAAAGGGATGGTTAAACTAACACTTTAACAAAACAAGTATTGCTTAAAGTGACTATAAATAAAGGACTTTAATTTAATTAAACACTATATATAGCATAAATACAGGCATTAATGTACTTATATACACAATATATATGATTTTATTATTCTTGACATTTTATTATATATACCATATATTGTGGTCGTAAAAAAAATAATATCAATATATAAGGTTTTTAAACTTGACAATTTTATAAAACTGGACTAAAATGCGCGTCTACAAAAAAAGAATTAGGAGGAATCTTTAATGAATAAAGTGGGGAATGTAAGAAAGAGAGACGGCAGAATTGATGTGTTCGAACAAAGTAAAATCCTCGAAGCAATATTCAAGGCCTTCAAAGCCAATAATAATTATGACAAAGAAAAAGCAGAAAAAATAGCCGATCAAGTTGTCTCTATAGTAAATGTAATATATAAGGATGACAAATTACCGTCTGTTGAAAATGTTCAAGACTTAGTGGAAACTACACTTTTAAATAATGGCTTAACCGGAATTGCGAAATCATACATATTATATCGTGATCAGCATAATAAAATGAGGGATGTAAAAAATCTTTTAGATTCTTCAACAACTTTAATTGATGATTATATAAGAAAGATTGATTGGAGAATAAAAGAAAATTCAAATATGAGTTTTTCTTTGCAAGGTTTAAATAATCATGTGTCATCAATTATCACTTCAACTTATTGGCTGAATAAAATTTACACGCCTGAGATTAAACAAGCACATAATGATGGAGCTCTTCATCTTCATGACTTAGGTCAGCTATCAGTTTACTGTTGCGGTTGGGACTTGCGCGATTTATTAGTCCGCGGTTTTGGTGGAGTAGAAGGCAAGATAGAATCAGCACCACCTAATCACTTAGAGTCAGCGCTCGGACAGATAGTTAATTTCTTTTATACTTTACAAGGAGAGGCAGCAGGAGCTCAGGCCTTTGCCAACTTCGATACTTTGCTTGCACCTTTTATCAGATACAATGAACTTTCTTATGAAGAAGTTAAAAGATCTATG
>JBAXIL010000080.1:0-1462 GCA_037138355.1 bacterium | reverse complement strand
GGTTGTCTTCACGGAACTGTGTCTGTTGTTATTTTATTATATGTTTTTAATTTTCTCTCTTAAAAGCCTTCTAAAGAATGAGACCAGGTTCAGTCAAGGGCGACCTGTGTTGCGCCTGCGGCAGGTCGTTTATTTACCCTTGACGGGTTCTGGGGTCATTTTTAATTTTGCTTTTATGAAGAAAATTAATCTTCTTGCGTAAAACGTTCTCCAAATTTTATCTGTAACTGCGACATAACCAATCCCCAATTTGGTTGTACACCTACCCATTTTTCGGTTATATCTTTTATGCAAAGATACACTAATTTTTTTAATGCCATTTCTGAAGAAAAAGCACCTTTGGTTTTAGTTACTTTTCTCATTTGTCGATGTACTCCTTCTATAATATTTGTGGTATACATAATACGTCTTATCTCTTGTGAAAAATCAAAGAAACTTGATAGTTTATACCAGTTATTCCTCCATGATTTTATTGCAGGATAATACTTTTCGCCCCATTTTTCTTCCATTTTATCTAATGCTATCTCAGCAGCTTCTAATGTTGTTGCCTTATAGATAGCCTTTAAATCTCCGGTAAATTCTTTTCGTTCTTTATAAACCACATATTTTGTCGAATTCCTTATCTGATGAACTATACATGATTGTACTATAGTTTTAGGATAAATCGATTCTATAGCTTCACTAAAGCCCTTTAAATTATCCGTACATATTATTAATATATCATTTACACCCCTGTTTTGTAAGTCTTCCAATACCTGCAACCACATACTTGCTGATTCTTGCTCTGCAACATAAAGTCCCAATAGTTCCTTACCGCCATCTTTGTTTACAGCCAGGATATTATACAGAGCTCTACTTTTTATTTCTCCATTACTACGCACCTTATAATGAATAGCATCTAACCATACAAAGGGGTACATATTACGTAAAGGGCGGTTTTGCCATTCTTGTATTTCAGGTATTATCTTATCGGTTATTTCACTAATCTGTGCTGGTGATATTTGCAATCCATAGAATTCATGCATTAATCTGCATATCTGCTCATAACTATTGCCTTTACCATATAAAGATAATATTTTTGATTCTAAATCGTCTCCCAAAAATGTTTGCCGTTTGGCTACTGCTTTGGGTTCAAAACTACTTTGTCGATCTCTTGGTGTTTCCAGTTCAAAAGTACCACTAGTACTACGTACAGTTTTGCTGCTCTTACCATTGCGTTTATTGCCTTCAGGTTTTGAATTCTCAAGATGTTGATCCATCTCTGTTTCTAAAGTTATCTCTAGAAATCTTTTTAATAATGGAGTAAAAAGTCCTTCTTTACCAAATACTTCTTTACCCGATTTTAGCCCTTCTAGGGCTTCTTTCTCAAATTTTTTGTAATCAAATGTTTCTTGTTCCATGTCTTTTAAAAAATTTACAAATTTACTGTTTTTATTTTAGACACAGTTTCATGAATACCCTC
>JBAXIL010000079.1:0-1503 GCA_037138355.1 bacterium | reverse complement strand
TACTTTTATGGTATTTTCTATTTCTTATTATGAAATCGAGTCTGCTCAATTGTTTTGTAAACTTTTTTCTATTAATCATTTCGATATGGTCTCCTCAGAAGCTCTTTGTGTTGCCTGAGGTTCAAAAGTAACATAATATATAATCTGGCCACTATTTATTTTTGCTCCACTTTTTCTCTTATTTTTTTATCTAGATGAGAGGAACTCTTCCAAAGCTTTCACAACTGTCCTAGAGCGATAGCTACGTCGGGCTTATACTGCCTAATTCTGGTGCATTATTTTCCAGTTCTGATTGTATCCTTATTATTTACTCTATAGAGAGCCCTTTTGCTAATTGAAATAAGCTGCTTTCTTCGACTACTTGCATCTTAATCAGGTGTGCTCTTGAATTCTTGGCTTGTACCGCACATTGGTAGAAAGTTCCAGCTGTTGAAAAAATACGAATAGTGAGACCGAATAACAAGAATCAATATAAGTGGTGTTTCTAGAGCAAATTTGTGTCCACTCCACCTCTAAAGGAATGTTGATCTACGATAAGTAGAGCAGGTTCGGTTTCTTTATATTTTAATTCCCTTTTTGTTGACGTTACCTTATTTGGTATTATTTTGTAATATAGGTTCATCAATCCGTCGTTTTCTTGCCGTGACATTTTGAAGTCGTCAAGGACTGATGGATCAAACTCTTAAAAGGTTTCAGAGGAAGATTGCAAAAGTATTAAAACCATATCCTTCCCCAGACAAAAAAAAAGTAACCAGGTGACGTGCTCTCCTATTTTTCGTTCCAATGCGATTACAAGTTGGCCACTCTTCTCACACATTACTTGCTTGTGCTTGTTACTTCATCACTCAAAGTTTTATGACGTTTATAAGACTTTGGTTGTTTGTTTCCGTAGTATTTTGTAATTATGTTAAAAAAAATCAGATCCTTTTTCAGAACCATAGGATTCTTTAATTTACAACATAATATAATACAATTTCATCACAAATATGTAAACATGAACTTATAGGCTGAGGCACCCATGGAAATTTCCTTTGAAGACACATTCTCTTTTGAAGAGGTGAAGAAAGGTATTGAGAAAAAACTTTGGTAAAGACCAGTTTAAATCTCTATGTAGCGAATTAATCCAAAGCTTTAGACACTATAAAGGAAAGTTCTTCAGTGTTTGAGAAAGAAACGTATCTGCTTCGCAAGTATAGTAATAAAAAAAACTTACCACTCATTTACCTTCTTTAACATCACTAGTGAATCGAATCTGACGTTCTTTGCGAAGTATTTTCACTGCGTATTTCTTTTCTAAAGAAGAAAAAATTGTAGGACAACCATTTCTTTCTGAATATCGTCCAGCTGTCGAGGCTTTCATTCCCAGCCGGAAGGCTAATTTCCCGCTGATAATAGTTCTTTAACAATTATCAAGCAACAATATCAATCAGCAATCCAGTTTATGACCTTTTCTCAAAATCGAGAGCTCACAATAACCGCAAGTAGTTAAAATTTTCAATATTT
>JBAXIL010000078.1:0-1609 GCA_037138355.1 bacterium | reverse complement strand
ATTATATATCGACATATTAAGCCGCCGGTCTTAAGAGCAAGATATAGTCTGAACCTTCCGGCATTAGTGATGGATTAATTTTCACAGGTACAGACGAAGGCACATATATTTTTGCCGTTAATCTTCCTGCTATTTCCTTAAATACCGCAGGGTCATCAATCACTTCCACATTTTCAGGTATAAGTATTGGCTTTAAAGACGATTCCACAAAAAACGGTTTATTGAGAAAATCATAAGTTCTTTTCATTACCTCACAACCCTCAAGCTCTTTTTTGTTTGGCACCTTCAATACACAAAAGACCTCAGTTAAATCATCAGGTATAATATCCACTAAGGACTCGCCCAAACACTCTCCGCCTTCCATATATTCTACGAACCCTCTATTGACATTATTTATGCTATCATAGACTTTCATTCTTCCCTGATTGTAAGTCAAAACAGTATTTTTTGCGTCACCACCACCAAGTGAACGATCCTCTACATTGTAGCTAAAGATATAATCTATAACTGGTATGTCGTGACCGCTTCTACTAATATTTCTTTTTTTAACAATTAAAACAGATGAAGCGCCTCTTTCTTCCCTGCGTTCTAAAATATAATCCTTGCCATTGTATGTAATTTTTTCAAAGCTACGGTCTCTTTCTTTCATTTTTTCAGTATTTACAAAAACATCAGAAAAAATACTGACGGAATCATTGTTATCCCTTATTCTTTCAAATATAACATCAGCACTTATTTTTCCATTGGCGCCTTCGCAGGTTTTTATGAAAGCAGTCAGCTGTGTCTCATAGTCCAGAAAAATGTTTTCTTTCAAAAATTTAGCCAGTGCTTTCATAGAAGTATATGCAATCACTCCGCTTATCAGCTCATATCCTTTATCCTTTTTTATTGGTATTTTTTCTTCCAAAGACAAAGGTCTATACTGACGATACATATATTTTCTTCTCGCCTTGGATACTGTAGCGTCATCTGACTTAGCATAAATATATGTGTCAGAACCTAAAGTTCCACCTATGGAATAACCCTTATTCACTATCTTATTTAATTTCAAGTCCACAGAACTGGCATTATATAATGAAATGCCACCTTCAAATTTTCTTACCTGTTCAAGCGCTCTTATCTTCACGATAGGCTTCTCCTTCTCTTATGGATTTTACTACTGATTTTAGTTTTTCCTGTTCTAATTCACCCGGTCTGCCAGGCATAAAGTTTATAGCATTCTTAAAATAACCACCGTCTTTGCTTTCACCATTTATCGTAAAGTTCGCCAACATGTCTGCATAGCTCCATACTGTCTTGCTAAAAGCTTCAAGAAATGCCGTCTTTAAAAAGCAAATTTTAGCAAAGGCCTCCATAATGCGTTCTTGGTCATTTGGACTTAAGTGTGCTTTTCCAGAACATACAGAAGCCGCAAGAGTTTTCAAAAGAGCTATTTTATCTGCAGCTTCTTCTATGTCAGCTCTTGATAAGGTTTGTTCTATGAGTCGCGTTATTGCATTTGTAGTAAAAATATAATCATTTGCGTGCATATCTATTTTTTCAAGTGCTATAATATCTTGCAGTGTATTAATAGCAATTACCTTACTTTCAGTGTGTCCAACTACTTCTA
>JBAXIL010000077.1:0-1718 GCA_037138355.1 bacterium | reverse complement strand
CAGCTTTTGTTATAGAAAACTTTTTTACTCCTGCGGCTTCTAACATCATGCGCATGTATGTTATTATTTTATCTCCGCCTGTTTTCGTTACCTCACAGGCTACTTTATCCCAAAACTCTCTGCCTTTCATTCCTATCTTTGGCAAAACAGTATATTCTTGCATTGACTTGGGTGTGAGCGTTCCGTCAAAATCATAAGCAATCGCTATTATAGTTTTCATATTTTATTACTCCTTTTTAAATAATTATCGTCTTACCTTTTTCTGGCATAACAACATTTTTATGTAATTCTCCAAAAGCCTTCGGGTCCTCAGTGTGTACAGGAATTACTTTATTTGGTGCCACTCCATCTATCATTTTTTTGACTCCCACTTTATCAGCATGACCAGAACAATGAATCTGCTCAAACTCCAAGTGAAAGTGATTTAGCCAGTTTGTTAAGCTTTGCTTTTTATCTTCAAAACCTTCCCCATCCAAATAGTGCTCCGACATAGAATAAATAAAACTTCCAGCTTTTGGCTGTATGTCTATCATTTGCGAGAACTCGCTTTCTGCCATAAACATAACCACATCTTTCTGGTTTTTATTTACCCAATCATGATCCACTGCTTTTTCCAGATAGGGTTTTGAAAAACTCAATGGTCTTTTCTCATCATCAGGCACATCCGAATCTTTATTATAAACTTTCATATTAGGATTATTTTTTGTCACAGGCAAGTCTGTCACAAGAATACCAGCATTATCTACTGCATAAAATAAACCAGGACTGGCAACTAATATTTTTTTTGCTTTTACTGTTGCATTATAAAGACTTCTAACTCTGTCCATATTACGAAAAGAGAAGTTTGCGAAAGTTATTCCTTTTGATTTTGTTATGGTTTTATATAAATCATTTTCCACATCTGCTTCTGTCAGATTTTTCTTATATATTTGATCTAAAGAACTATTAACTCTGGTTCCTTCTGTTATCAAAGTTTTAACCTTTTCTTTATTTGCTCTTTTCATAAAATCTTCTGTCATGTCACCCCTAAAACCATGAAACCTGTAATCACCTGTGTAAGCGATATTGCCTTCTGCTGTTTTTATAATAAAACCATATGCACCTAAAGTGGAGTGATCCACATGAATAGGAATTACTGTCATATCCTTTAACTTTATTTCATCCCCTGTTTTAAACTCTCTGACATTACCATTGTCTTCATTTTTAAACCAAGGATACATGGTATTGTAGGTATCATTTAATTTTTTCGCCCCATAACCGAGATACATAGGTATATTTGGATCTATATAAACAACATCTCCCATATGGTCAGCATGTATATGTGATATAAAAACCGCTTCAAATTCAGACTTTTTATAGGACATATTCGTATATTGAAGGGCTTCTTTGCTATATAAACCTTCTATACGAGGCATAATGCCGAATTCAAAGTAATCTCTTAAACCAAGTTTTGGTCTTGGACTTAAAAAATCAAAACCATTATAGAACTCTCCACCCACAACAAAAGGCGTTCCAAAATCAAATAGCACCTTTGTTTTATTTATTTTTATGACAAGCTTATTTCCACCGATTTCCCCTGCCCCTCCATATGCTGTAAACTCCATATCAGGATTCCTTTATTCCATATTCTGTCATTTTTGATTTCAGAGTATTTATTGCCACGCCCAAAATAACCGCTGCTTTACTTTTATTGTCATTAGTTTCTTTAAGGGCTTTTA
>JBAXIL010000076.1:0-1718 GCA_037138355.1 bacterium | reverse complement strand
TAAAAGCCCTTAAAGAAACTAATGACAATAAAAGTAAAGCAGCGGTTATTTTGGGTGTGGCTATAAATACTTTAAAATCCAAAATGAAAGAATATGGAATAAAGGAGTAATGATATGGAGTTTACAGCATATGGTGGGGCAGGGGAAATCGGTGGAAATAAGCTTGTTATAAAAATAAACAAAACAAAGGTGCTATTTGATTTTGGAACACCTTTTGTTGTGGGTGGAGAGTTCTATAGCGGTTTTGATTTTTTAAATCCAAGAAAAAAACTTGGTTTAAGAGATTACTTCGAGTTCGATATTATGCCTCGTATAGAAGGTTTATATAGTAAAGAAGCCCTGCAATATACGGATATGCCCTATAAAAAGCCTGAATTTGAAGCGGTTTTTATATCACATATACATGCGGACCATATGGGTGATGTTGTATATATAGATCCAAATATACCTATGTATCTTGGGTATGGAGCAAAAAAATTAAATGACACCTACAATATAATGTATCCTGGGTTTAAAAATGAAGACAATGGTAATGTTAGGGAGTTTAAAACAGGGGATGAAATAAAATTAAAAGATATGACAGTGATTCCTATACATGTGGACCACTCTACTCTGGGGGCATATGGTTTTGTTATAAAAACAGCAGAAGGCACTATCGCTTACACAGGTGATTACAGGTTTCATGGTTTTAGGGGCGACATGACAGAAGATTTTATGAAAAGGGCAAATAAAGAAAAGGTTAAAACTTTGATAACAGAAGGTACTCGAGTTAATAGCGCTTTGGATAAAATATATAGAAAAAATCTGACAGAAGCAGATGTAGAAAATGATTTATATAAAGCCATAATAAAATCAAAAGGAATAACTTTCGCAAACTTCCCTTTTCGTAATATGGACAGAGTTAGAAGTCTTTATAATGCTACGAAAAAAGCAAATAAAATATTAGTTGCCAGTCCAGGTTTATTTTATGCAGTAGATAATGCGGGTATTCTTGTGAAAGATCTGCCTACAACAAAAAATAATCCCAACATGAAAGTTTATAATAAAAATTCGGATTTGCCTGATGATGAGAAAAAAACATTAAGTTTTTCAAAACCTTATCTTGAAAAAGCAGTTAATTATAAATGGGTGAAGGAAAACCAAAAAGATGTGGTTATGTTTATGGCAGAAAGCGAGTTTTCACAAATGATAGACATACAGCCAAAAGCTGGAAGTTTTATTTATTCTACTTCGGAACACTATTTGGATGGTGAAGGTTATGAGGATAAAAAGCAAAGCCTAACAAATTGGCTAAATCACTTTCACTTGGAGTTTGAGCAGATTCATTGTTCCGGTCATGCGGATAAAGTTGGAGTTAAAAGAATGATAGATGGAGTGGCACCAAATAAAGTAATTCCTGTACATACTGAAGACCCGAAGGCTTTTGGAGAATTACATAAAAATGTTGCTATACCAGAAAAAGGTAAAACGATAATTATTTAAAAAGGAGTAATAAAATATGAAAACCATAATAGCGATTGCTTATGATTTTGACGGCACGCTCACACCCAAATCAATGCAAGAATATACTGTTCTGCCAAAGATAGGAATGAAAGGCAGAGAGTTTTGGGATAAAGTAGCCCGTGAGGTAACGAAAACAGGCGGAGATAAAATAATAACATATATGCGCATGATGTTAGAAGCCGCAGGAGTAAAAAAGTTTTCTATAACAAAAGCTG
>JBAXIL010000075.1:0-1745 GCA_037138355.1 bacterium | reverse complement strand
CCCAAAATAACCGCTGCTTTACTTTTATTGTCATTAGTTTCTTTAAGGGCTTTTATTATTGCCTGCTTTTCAGCTACTTCAAGTGATACTGCTTTTCCTGGCGGCAACATGTCTTCTGCACAGCCATTATCCAAAGTCTCTCCAATCATATCACTAAGCAACTTTTTAAAATCTTTTCCTCTCGCATCAAATATCAATACACGCTCTAAAAATTTTTGCATTTGTCTGAAATTTCCTGGCCAATCATAGGACTTAAGTATCTCATACTCTTCAATGGTTAAATGTATTCGTTTATTATATCTGTTAAATAATCTATACAAAATAACTTTGGCTATACTATTATAATCTTCTTTTCTGGATTTTAAAGGAGGCACATTGAATTCTACGCCTGATAATCTGTAATAAAGATCTTCTCTGAATCGCTTATCTTTTATCTCTTTTCTAATATCTTTATTAGTTGCCGCCAATATTCTCACATCTGCCTTTTTTACTTCAAGAGAACCCAATGACCTGAATTTAAAGTCTTCCAAAAATCTAAGAAGTTTTGCCTGAACTTCTATCGGCATTTCTGTTATCTCATCAAGAAAAACAGTTCCTTTATCTGCAGCTTCAATTATTCCCATCTTGTTTTCCGTAGCTCCGGTAAATGCCCCTTTTTTATGTCCAAAGAGTGTTGACTCCATGAGTTCAACAGTTAAACCAGCACAGTTTACTGGTGAAAACTCTCCCGTCCTGCCACTACGCTCATGTATCATACCTGCTACCATTTCTTTTCCAGAACCACTGTCACCGTATATCATAACAGGAGTATTATTATAAAGAGCTACCACTTTTATTCTCTCACGCAGTTCTTTCATTACTTTGCTGGAACCAGTAAGAGAGTAACCACTGCTACTGGTTTTTTTAGCATATTCCATTTCTTCAGGTTTGATAGTATTGTCAGCCAATTTTATTATTAAATCCTCAAAATATCCCTTTTCACCAACATACCACTGCCAGTAAGAATCAATAACATATCTGATATATACAAATAAATTTCCAGTTTCTCCTCCTATATTTGAAATATCTTTATCCATTTCTGCCCTTGCAAGTACTTTATATATTTCATTTAACCTTTCAAAATCAGTTGCACTTACTTTTATGTCTTCATTTATACATTCTACAAGTTTTAATCCATCCGCTGCCTTTTTTACATATGGAAGTATTTCAGTCTTAGCATCGCCAACTATTTGAAATCTATCAGCAATTATATAAATCTTAAGTTTTTTCCCATCCTTCTTAATTGCTTTCACGGCTTGCAAAAGTAAATCTGCATAATCATTTTTTAAACGCATACCTACCACGAAAATATTTTTCCACGGACCTTTAGCTGCTTCTAATAAATCTATGTGGAAAGAATCAGCTTCAGAAAAAAGTATGTCTGGGTTGTTTAGAGTTTTGTACAATAGTGCTGAAGCAGTGTAGTAAGTGTCTTTGTGGGCGGAAATAATCAGGTTTTCAGACATGTTTCACCTCTTTATAATTTTCAGGCTTGAGCCTGTCAAACAAATCGCTGTAAAAACCCCCTGGTTTAAACAGCAAAGCAAGTATACACTAAAAAGGGTGATTTGTCAAATTATGATAGTCAATTTTTGATTTTTTTAGGTTTGTATTTATTGCATAAAGCAACTACTTTATATATATTATAACATGGATTTTCTGGAGGCGGCGATCGGAATTGAACCGATGCATAAGGGTTTTGCAGA
>JBAXIL010000074.1:0-1823 GCA_037138355.1 bacterium | reverse complement strand
TGTTAAGGTCATTGTAGCCAAAAATTATTAAGTACGCGCAGAATTAATCCTGAAGCGAAACAGACCGTTTTTTTGAAAGTGTTAGTCGTGATTAACATATTTTTTTGTCTTTTTTTGAGTTTGAAAAAAAATAAATATTTTCTGATTTTTTTTTGACAAAAATGTTTTTTTTGGTTTTGGAAGGAAGAAAAACTGTTTTACTCAGAAAAAGTCGACTACCAGTCCGCTTAAACTTAAGCGCCCAAGACCAGTCCTACCCCTTTTTGACAGTTAATCAAGGTCTAAGGTCTCCCCTTTTATCTGGAATAGTTGGGTTCCACTTCCTTTGACCATCCACTATATGCCAGAACGCTAAGATTGGGTGACTCACGAGCATTCTTGGACCGCTATGTCGCATAATTTGGCGTATCATTTCTCTTTTTTCAGTCATATAGCAATGCACAGGACATTTAACGCAGGTTGGTTTATCTGTTTTGAAGGGACAATGGTCAATTCTTTGTAAAGCATACGCTTCTATCTTAAAACAAGACGAACATAATGCTTTATTTTTTGTATTATGCTTGGATGTGCAGTACATTTGTATCATTATCTTAATTGTTTTTATCTCGCGGCTCAATCGTTGTGTGTTATTCAATATTACTCACAGAATAATTAAATATCTTAATAAAATCACTCTCATTGATAATCTTTATAGGTCTTTTCCCTTCAATTAATCGCTGTGCCCTTTTTACCTTCCCACTGGCTGAAGTTACGATATTTTTTCTGGTATCGTGCAAACCAGTAACAAGAAAATCAGTGCTACCCCTTACCCAATTTGACACAAAACCACCTGAATCCACTACTTTTTGCATAGCTTCCCTACGACTAAGACCTGTAGAAAACTCGCCTGTAAAAACAAATTCTTTTTTATAAGCAGGATGTTTTGGATCAAAAACATCCGTAGTATGCATTATGTGGGCAGCATTTACCTTCTCACCAAAGCGCTCTGTTAAGAAATCATGGCTGAGCACATGTGCTATTCCTGTTTTTACTAATTTCGTTTTAACCTTTGCATTTAATAAAAGCTCACGGACCTCTTTTGTCTTTGTTTCCTTCATGGCTGAGATTATTATATTGGCGCAAGCTATCGCATCCTCACCCGCATCGTGATGCTTTAATTCATGTTTCAAATGGGCGCTGACTGTATGAAGGCGATAGTTTTTAAGTCTCAACCATGTGCTTTTGGCAAGCTCCACGGTACAGAAATATTCAAACTCTGGAATCTCTATGCCATATACGGTCAATACATCCTTTAATGCTCTTATATCAAAATCAGAATTGTGAGCCGCCACCATAGAGTTTTCTATTAGCGGTTTAATAGAGGCATAAACTTCGTCAAACTCTTGAGCATCTTTTACTGATTCTTTTGTTATGCCGTGTATCCTTACATTGTCTTTATTAAAAGCACCGTATTTGCGATGTGGTTTTACTGGTATGTTTTTAGTATATGTCATCTTTCCATCTTCTATGACCGCTATACCCATTGCACAAACGCTACCTATAAAAGGATTGGCTGTTTCAAAATCAATACATGTTATTTTCATATATTACCTTTCTATATTATTATTCTTGAAGCATTATACTATATTTAATTATCAAATATCTAAAAACTTATGGTTTTTTTCTTATAAATCAACATTTGTGAGTTCCCAACATATGCTTGCACAGAAACTGGCCTGTATACGATTTCTTTGACTTAATAATCTCTTCAGGAGTGCCTTCAAATACCACGAAGCCGCCTTTATCGCCACCTTCTGGGCCTATGTCTATTATATAATCAGAGT
>JBAXIL010000073.1:0-1874 GCA_037138355.1 bacterium | reverse complement strand
TTCGCATGGGTTTCTATCAGATTATGTATATGGATTCTATTCCTCCTTATGCGGCGATAGATATTTCTGTAGAAATGACAAGAACTTTTGTCCATCACAAAACCTCTGGCTTTGTTAATGCAGTGTTGCGTAGTATTCTTAGAGAAAAAGGTAGAGGAATAAGAATAAAAGGCGAAGGAAAAACCGAAGGTAAAGAAAGAACAGAGTTTCTTTCAGTAAAATACTCTTACGAAAAGTGGATGGTTGAGTTCTTTTTAAAAAATTATAAAGATATGGCAGAAAAAATAATGAATGCTGGAAATGAAAAACCACCGATTTTTTTAAGAACTAATACTTTAAAAACAGATACTGACGCATTAAAAAGAGAATTAAAGTTGCAAGGTGTTGAAACACAAAATGTAAAGGGTTTTAAAAACGCACTTTTATTACAACACGGAGAACTCATAAAGTCAGGGGCTTTTGAAGCAGGTTTATTTTATATACAGGACTTAGCTTCTCAGGTATTAGGCGAACTCGTAAATGCCCAAAAAGATGAGGCCATTATAGATATAGGCTCTGCTCCAGGTGGAAAAGCAGCATTTTTTGCCATGGATTCAAAGGGAAAAGCAGGAATTGTCGCTGTAGAGCCAAATGAAGTTAGGCTAAAAATGATGGAAAGAAACTTCTTGAGATTGGGTATTACGGATGTAGAAATTATGAAACACGATGCTACTATAGATATAGAGGCATTTCATGAACGAGCTGATAAAGTAGTGGTAGATGCTCCTTGTTCTGCTCTTGGAGTTATGCGCAGGCATCCTGAAAAAAAGTGGTGCTTAACTGAAGCGGAATTAAAAGAGTTTCCAAAACTTCAAAATGCCATACTTCATACTGTGTGTAAATGGGTAAAAAAAGGTGGAGAACTTATTTATGCTACCTGCACCTTAAATCCTTTGGAAAATGAGCATATTGTTGAAAAGTTTTTGGAAAAAAATGAAGATTTTAAGTTAGTGGATGTAGTAGGTGATGTTGTAAAACTGAAAACATATAAAGACGGTAAATATTTTAGGTCATTACCTGGTAACAGGGATAATATGGATGGGTTTTTTATTGCAAAGCTAAAAAAAAGGTAATTTAGTTGCATCATTTTGCTTAATTACAAAAAATATCATATTGGTATAAAACCCTATATTTCACAATGGTTTTCTAGCGTTTATGTAAGTTGTGTTGGCAAAACTTATATAAATAATAGTTGTCTAATTGTGAGAGTTTAAACGAATAATAAACTTTGACTAATACATTATATATTTGTATTATGTTTTTAATGGTTGTTTAACTATTATTTAGATATTTATGTCTAATTACTTTTTGGGGTAATTAATGAAGATAAAGAAAATTTTGTTCGCAGTTATCACAGCTTATTTTCTGTCTTTTGCATATCTATATGCCATACCTGTAAATATCAATTCTGGCAATCCCTCTGTCCCTTTTCCTCAGTTTTTAAGTTATGCAGGTGCTGATTCACTTGCACTTTATAACCCTGTCGGAGTTCCGCATGCAGAAATGGAACAGTGGGTAAGAGACGCTTACCAAATAATGGCAAATAATTTTCATGCGAGTGGTACTGTTACTTATGGAGGTGTCACAATACCTTTATATTATTATACTGCAGCGGGGCAGCCGTATTTTTGTGCTGAAGGTCATGGTTATGCTTTACTTGCAGCTGCCATTATGGGGGATAAGGTTACTTTTGATGGACTTTGGTTTTATTTAAATGAAAATGGTTATTTCTTAAATACTTTAAAATATTCTACTGGCGCGATTGTACCTCGCGGAAAATCTTATGGAAAGCATATTGTATCTGATACAGCAGGGGACTCTGCGGCTGACGGAGA
>JBAXIL010000072.1:0-1927 GCA_037138355.1 bacterium | reverse complement strand
AAGTATTAAGAATTTTAATCTCTGAAGCGTAAGCTTTCATTTTTTCTGCGAATTTCAAAATATAACTTTCAGAATACGGAACTGTTGTATTTAATGATTTATCATAGGTAATTGTATTAGAATATTGCTGTACCGTAAATCTTTTTGCCCCTTTAATCATTTCACCTATTTCATGCGCATCTTCTATATCTACAAATCCCGGCACCACCGTGGTTCTAAACTCATAATCCACACCGGAATTAATAATTATTTCTATGGATTCTTTTATTATCGCCATATCCACTTTAGTTCCACATGCATTTGCATATTTATTTGGTGCGGCTTTTATATCCATGGCTATGTAGTCAATAAGTTTTTTATCTAATAGTTTTTTTAACACCTGCGGTTGATAACCATTTGTATCGAGCTTCACAAGAAGTTTTAATTTTTTTATAGCAGTTACAAAGTTTATCAAATCAGGTTGCAAAGTCGGTTCCCCACCTGTGATAGTTACGCCTTCTATAAAACCAAAACGACCTGCTAAGTCAGCGAGTATGACAGCATTATCCAAGACATCATTATTAAAATTAATTAACAAGGGATTATGACAAAACCCGCATTTAAAATTGCAGGGAGAAGTATATATTATGGAACACACTTTGCCAGGATAATCGACAAGAGAGACGCCTTCAAAACCATTTATCTGCACGAACACACCCACTTATTTTATTGTTAATTTTAAACTACAAAAGCAAAACGCGGGATTTTACTCCCGCGTTTTATTTTAACTTTTATTTTACGATGCCTTTACTGCAGTTTCTTCCGGCACTTTTGCTTCAAAAGTTACTCTGTCTGCGTATTCTTCCTGTTTGCCGTCATTCCACTGTTTTACAGGTCTGAAATAACCTACTACTCTTGAGTACACTTCGCATTCACTACCCTTTACATTTGAAAGCTCGTTCTTTAAATCTTGCAGTTTCAGAAGCAATTCGGTTCTCTCCGCCATTTTACGCTCCTTTAAATTTTTTATTTTATACTTAATTATTTGCTATGCTAACTGTGCTTCTAAAGTCTGTATTTCTTTTTTCAATTCTTCTTCTTTACTTTCTTTGCATATAGGACAATCAATGTGCTCGCCTGCTATATAACCATGTGTCAGACAAACCGAGAAAGTAGGAGTAATAGAATAGTAAGGCAAGTGAAACCGCTCTGAAATTTTTCTGACAAGAGTTTTTGTAGCTTCTATGGATGTCAATCTTTCTCCTAAGAATATATGAAATACAGTTCCCCCGGTATACATGGACTGTATAGGATCCTGATGCTCAAGAGCACGGAAGACATCCCGGGTATGATAAACCGGCAGTTGTGTTGAGTTTGTATAATATGGAACCTTCGCGCCCATGGCTTTTATCTCAGGATATTTTTCTTTATCAATTTTTGCGAGCCTGTATGAAGTTCCTTCACCTGGTGTTGCTTCAAGATTGTACATACTGCCTGTCTCATCTTGATATTTCACGAGATGATTTCTCATATATTCAAGCACTTCCATAGTAAAATCAATACCGTCTTGTGTAGTAATATCTTTGTCCATGAAGTTAAGACAAGCTTCGTTCATACCGATTAGTCCTATTGTGGAAAAATGATTTTTCCAATACATGCCATCTCTTTGCCTAATACCACCAAGATAATATTTTGAATAAGGATACAATCCCTGATCAGTTAATTTTTCCAAAATTTTTCTTTTAATTTCCAGAGAATCTTTGGCAGTATCCATAAGATAACTAAGCTCAGCAAAAAATCCTTCCTTATCTCCTTTATGTTTATAACCTAAGCGCGGCATATTGACAGTGACAACACCTATGGAACCTGTGAGTGGGTTTGAACCAAAAAGTCCGCCGCCGCGCTTACGAAGTTCTCTGTTATCAAGTCTTAACCTGCAACACATAGA
>JBAXIL010000071.1:0-2218 GCA_037138355.1 bacterium | reverse complement strand
TTGGCATAATAATTGCTTTATATATACCAAACACTCATCTCTTCATATCAAAGAAACTTGAGTTTTATCATGATTTATGACATGATGTTTTAAGGATGTTTAACTTGCAAAGTACCTCGTACTAAAAACAATTATAGGGGGATTATGGGTATAATTGATGAACTGAAAAGTATAACAGGCCTTAAAGACAATGATTTCTATCCTCTCCGCTACATGGTAAACAATCAGCAAAGAGCCCATCAGGTGCAAGCTTCTATTATGGAAGATATGCGTGTGAGTTCAGTTTCAGCTCTTATACCTCCTGATATATCCTCCTACATAATCGGATTCCTAAATGTCGCTAATATAGTTCTCGGAAAAAGTTGGTCTAAGGCTGGTTCTACTTTCTACAGCGAAGAACGAGAACAGTTTCTTATGTTCGAGATTGCTACTGAAGTTTTAGCTGCTCGGACAGATAAAGATCCTTTTAAGCGTGTTGAAAACCGCAGGCATAATCTTGTAACAGATACGCGGGAGTTTATCAAACAGGTTATTACTTATATGGCATGGGATAAACTGGACTCAGTTAGAACCAAATTTCATCCAGAAGATCCTGAAACACTTTTTTTAGACTTTATAAATTTGTATATGAAAAAAGCTGCTGATTATAAAGGTGGGAAGTTTTTTGATATTTTCTTTGCTTTTAAGGAACTTTATGAGTATCTGAAAAATGGAAATAAGGTTAAATACGATGGCATTATCATTATCGAAGATTTTGATATGATGGAACCTATATTTAAAGAAATCGCCACCATGTTGAAAAGTGCAGGAGTTAAGGTTGTTATGTACGATAAATTTGCTCCCATGTCCGGTCAACCCACCTCAAGGGAAGTATATAACTGTATGATTCCGCTTGATGAAGCTGAAATCATAGGATTTAAGATAAAAGAACTTCTCGTAAAAGGTATTACGCCTTCGGATATATCTGTAATAAATTACAATAGCGAAACAGCTGAACTTTTAAAACTTGTATTTGATAGGTTTGGTATTGCTTACTATTCGGAAGAAACCATCGGCTCTTCACCAGTATTTGAACTTTTAAAAACAACTGTCATGTTGCGATTTGGTGGGGAGGAAAATACGGAAACATATCTTATGTTGTTGGGAAATCCAAACTCTTTGTGTAGGATGAGCAACTTTGGTTTTTCAGTTTTTAAAACTGAACTAAATAGTTTGGGATATGTGGCTGAAAAAAATCCACCTTCTGCTATAGCACGAGCTTTAAAGGCATCTTTTGATAAGCGTGAACTTTTACTTACAAAAGAAACAGATGCGGAAGTTATTAAGGAAAGAAAAACAATCCTAAAAAGTGACATAGAGGCTGCAAATAAAGCTATGGTATTTAAAACAGGACCGATAAATATTGGAATTATATTAGATGAAATAATAGATATTGAAAGAGTAAAAAATACTGAACTGCTCTCTTCGGTAATACACGCAGCTGGTATTATGGATGAATTATTAGAAAAATCAGCAAATGCAAAACCTGTTGATAAACTATTTTTGCTGGAAGCAATGTTTGATATCACAGGTGCGGCTGAGTATGTGGAGTATGCTGATCCTGCCAAAGAAGCTATGCTTATAGGAAGTGCTGTTACACATGAAAATGCTGGCGCTTATGTGGCTATGCTTGATGGATCCAGTGCTGATACTTTATCTTCTACCTACATGTTTATGACAGGACTTGATGCTGGTATGGATAAGCGACCTATCGTAAGTTATCCGGCAGCGCTTGGTACGGCACTTGGATTTATGACACCTGAAACTAAAAAAGAGGCAAAGTATGCGAGTTTTGTCAGGGCATTTGAAAATGCAAAAAATTTAAATCTAAGTTATTCATATATAAAACCAGGAGGGACGGTTTTAGGTATTGCCTCCGCTCTTAAAATTATTAAAGAAGGAAAATATGGGATTAAAGAAGTAATAAACGCGGATAAAAGTTTGCTTCGTGGATTTGATGTCATAGGTCAATCTGCAGAGGCACCTGACGAGGCTTATCGTTACTATATGAAAGGTTCAGGACAAAAAATATTTAGTTCAAAAGAGAAAAAAATAGCATCAGGGAAAGCGCAGACTATAGGAAATGCTTTAAAAGATAAAAACGGCAATATCGAAATAAGTGTTACTGCTCTATCAAGGTATATAATGTGTCCGCGTATGTTTGCTTTTGAAAAACTTG
>JBAXIL010000070.1:0-2232 GCA_037138355.1 bacterium | reverse complement strand
CCATCATCTTCGGTCATATTATTTATGACACTCCGTATTTCTTTTTCATTCATTGAAGATACCTCAGGGACATTTATGATAAAAGCAAATCTCCCTGCTAATGCCTCGTCTAAAGGATATGCGCCCGCGTATGTAGTCGGGTTCATAGCAGAAAAAACATATTTTAGTTTTTTAGATTTTATTCCCATGATTTGTCTTGAACGAATAATCTCAAGCCATTTATTTTGCATTTCTGCACGGGCTCTGGAGATTTCATCTACAAGCACGAACTCCTTGTCCCACAAAGAGAGTGGTGTAGGTACATACTTTATCAACCCAGATGATATGGATGCCGCATCAGGAAATCCTATCATGTCTTCAAAGAGCGCCTTAGAAGCGTCATAACCCATGAACTTAAGCTTAAGCTCAGCAGCTAAAGCCGCACAAAGAGTGGTCTTAGCCGTTCCGTGTGCCCCTATTAAAAGCACAGGATCGCCCGTCACCAATCCCGCAAGCACTGCCTTTTCTATGCTACTCATACCATATATTCCCATTTTCTCTAAAAACATACAAAACCTCCTTTAAATAGAATTTCACTATCCTATTATATATAAGCATACCTCGTGCCATGAAAATGGCACGAAAACAATGAGGTTTTTTTGATTTTATAACAGATTAATTAGACAATATTGACTATACGAGTCAATTTTTGACGATAAAATGATGAGGTTTCCAAAAAAAACAAAATAGACTTTATTAAACCTTTTTGTTAAGTATTTATTTTTTCAACATCACCGATATTTTTTCAGGTGCTTTTCCTTTTATTTCCTCTACAAAGCCACCATACACCTTTAACTGTTCCACGCAAAGCGCCTTCTGTGCGGATTCATCACCAAAAATAGTTTTGTACTCTATCACAGCGTGCTTACCATCTTTTACAGCCAAACCGTCCATAACCCCTTTAATTATTCGGCCATCTTTTTTCATTCACCAGACTGGCACTTCTGGACGCATTTCCCAACCTTCTAAAGACTTGAACTTAGTTTGAAGTTCTTCTTTGCTTGCTTTTGATGAGAGTATCCCTGCTGCCATATTTTCTTTTTCATATTCTGGAGTACCTTTTTCTACCATTGCTGTAGCGCTTGCTATTGATTTATCTATATCAGCCACTTTTACTTTTCCATTTAAAGCATGTTCTAACATTTCATGAACTGTGGTTCCTACTTCCATATTCATTTCTCTTTCCGCTTGAGTTAACTTCTTGCCTCCGCGAAAATGGATTTCCTTTTCTTCCATAATCATATCCCTTGCTGTCACAACTGAAGTATTAGCTTTAGGTTTCATTATATTTTTTTCTCCATCTAATTCCATAAACCAAACTTCCTTGCCTACAGTTTTTTCAATTTTCGTTGCAAGACCTGTTTCTGACTTTAGAATTCCATCAAGTAAATTTGGAAGAATCCCTTCAGCCCCGCTTCCTTCTTTTGAGGCAGATAAATCTATTATTAAAATATCTTTTTTAGTTCTTGTGAGTGCCACATATACCAGATTCAGCCGCTCCGCAATCTGCCGGCGTTTTGCTTCCGCATATGTCTCAAGACTTCCTTTATAAAGTTCGCGTCCACATTCATACACATCTCGGATAACATTAGCTGACAGACTTCCAAAGTATGGGAAAAAATTCATCTTTATTTCTGGAATCCCATCTACTATCTTTCCAAACTTTACGCTATACATAAACTTAAAATCATCTGACTTTGCAAAGTTTTCTTTTGTAGATAACAGTTCATTAAAATCCGCAGCTACTATGACACTGTCATACTGTAATCCTTTTGAAGAATGTATGGTGGTCACTTCCACTCCACTTCCAGTTTTTGCATCTGGGAGTGCATACCACTCATATGGTGCAAAATCTGCTTCAGCTATATCGGTTACTATATCTTCAGCGGTATAATAAGAACTCTTCATCTGTTTTTCAAAAAGAAATATTTCTGATAAAACCGAGTTTAAGTTTCTTGCTATCATATGTGGTTTCACATGTTCTGGTGTGCCATCCTCATCCGCGTGGTACATATGTTTCCATATGCCAAATGATTCCGCCAGCCTGTACGCCGAGCGTGCTATAGAACCGCTCCCATAGGTTCTGTATATTTCATTGGCATAGTAATAGGTCTCTTTAATACCTTGAAGTCCAGCATCTACATCTTTTAAGCGCTTTATCTTATTTTTAAGCAGTGCTCCAGGGAGCGTGAA
>JBAXIL010000069.1:0-2421 GCA_037138355.1 bacterium | reverse complement strand
GAGGATACTATGAACGGTATTTATACTGCTTTTACGCGTATGGCAAAGGTCTATGGAATTCCTTCCAAAATGTATAAGGCTGATGTGGATGATATGGTTAGGAGTTTTAGAAAAATTAATAAGGTGGAAGACCTTAAAAAAATACAACTTATAGGTGGTGGTGGAAATAATTTTGAGCACATATTTAATGAACTCGTGTTTGGTTGGAAAAGTAAGACGAAATCTTCGCAAAAGTTTCCAGACTTTGTTATTGTAATAACGGATTTGGGAGATGATTTATCGTTTTTAAAAGATCCGAAATATAGGTCGTTTGGGAATAAAATTATATGGATTTATACTCAAACGCAGGAGATTGGTGGGTTTTTATATGAAAAACCTGCTGTGGGTATTGTTATAGATGCTTTCGCGGATGATTGGTCCGCGAGTATCAGATAAAAAAATTAGGAGGATATATGGCTGAAGAAAAAAAATTACAGATACCGGTTATAACGCCGGTGCAGCTGGAAAAGATGCTTGAGGTGCTGGATGCCATGGATAATCCACCTGCTTTGATGGTTTATGGTGCTCCTGGCATAGGAAAGACTTCTATATTAAATGCCTTTGCTGATAAAAAAGGTTATGATTTACGAGTCAAGCACTTGTCTCGTATGGATTCAACTGATTGGTCCGGAGTTCCTAAGCAGAGTAAGGATCAAAAATTCACGGAGTTTATGCCTATTTCTATTTTTAGACCTTTGGAAAAAAATAAGAAAAAAATAGTACTTTTCTTTGATGAATTGAATACTGCTATGCCACAGGTTTTGAATGCTGCATTAGATGTTATATTAGAAAAGAAGGGTGATGGAGAAGATGCAGTATTAAAAGAAGATACCATAATTCTTGCAGCTGGTAATTTAGGAGAAGAAGATGGTACTTATGTAGAGGTACTTTCTTCAGCTGTCAAAACGAGAATGATACAGGTGCGTATGAATCAGGATGTGGATGAATGGATACAATGGGCTGAAAAAAATACGCTTGATGGAACGGTAATAGAATTTATTACCAAAAAAGGTGAAAACTTTTTGATAGATCTTGACGGGTTTAAAAACAACCTTGATCAGGTAGCTACGCCACGCGGTTGGGAAAGAGTTTCTCAGTATGTTAAAACAATTTATGCTGGTGGTGCTGGATATACAGAGAAAGAAAGAAGAGTAATATTTACAGATATGGTATTGGGAACAGTCGGAGATAGGAGGGGCAGGGCGTTTCTGGAATTTTTCTTTAAAAAATATGATTATGTTGACAATAATGAAGTACAAGACAAGTGGGAAAAGCAACTCGCTTTAGCAAAGGTAATTTATCTTGGAAATATTCCTGACTTTACTCCAGCAGCTTTTGCTGAAATAGTTTCTGTTGTTAATTATGGATTGGAATACGGTCTAAAAGGTTCTGCCGAAGCTGCTGAAGAACTCGCAATTTATATTAAAACAAACTTGTCCCGTCTACAAGTGGGAATGTTAACCGGAATAGCTGGGATGAATACTGATTCTTTTGAAAAATACTTACTGGAGAACAAGTATACAAGCGCTTTGACGCGTTTAAAGTCGGGGAGGTAAAATGAAAGAATTAATAATAAAAGGTTCATATATAGACGCTCTTGATGCTGTTGTAGCAGCGGAAGTAAAAGCTTCTGTTTCTGGAGGTTTACTCAATAATGACTACTCTGGCATATGGTATATCACTAACAATGGTATTCGAGCTGCACAGGTAAAAGAAGCAATTCTTGCTGAAATGTCAGTAAGAAAAATAAAAGCTTCTTTAGTGCCTTTGGTTATGCCGTATAAACTCGCGTTTCTATACTTGGCAGCGATGGCTAAACATGGTTTTGTGGATATGGAAAATATCACTGAGTATTCTGAAGAGTGGCTTGAATTTTTAATGTATGACATAAGTAAAAAGACTATAAAGGATTCGGACTTTCTTGATAGCTATGGTGAAACGGATAATCGTAGAGCAAATCTTTCAAGGGATTTTAAAAATTTTATTTCTTCAGTTGTTCTTTATGAAGGCAGGGAGAAACTTGAAAAAGTGTCAGCAGTTGGTAAAGGAAGTTTTGTGGAGAAGACTTTTTATGATGCTTATAAAAACTATGATATAGAAGAAAAAAAATATCCTGGAACTAAGTTTTTTCACACGCTAACTGCTTACGAGCAGTTGTATAAAATAACTAAAGATAAGACAGCTAAGCATGTGGATAAGGTAATATTAATAGAAAATGAAGAACTGCTTGAACCGATGTTTAAAGAAATTATTAAAAATATAAGTACTAATGGAATAATAAATGTAGAACGCGCTCCTTTGTCAGCTTTAAAACTTGAAGAAAAAACAGAGCTGTTTCATTTTATGACACCGCTTGATGAGGCAGAGTACATAGGTTGGAAA
>JBAXIL010000068.1:0-2479 GCA_037138355.1 bacterium | reverse complement strand
CCGTGAGGGTGGCAGAACTGTTGGATCGGGAATAATTACAGAGATCGTAGAATAAAAGAAAAGGATGATACTATAAAATGAGAGATATTATTACTTTAGCCTGTAGCGAATGTAAGCGCAGGAACTATACATTAACAAAGAATAAAAAACTTCACACTGAAAAACTTGAAGTTAAAAAACACTGCAAATGGTGCAAGAAACATACGCTGCATAAAGAAACAAAGTAAATATAATTTTATGTAGGCCAGTAGCTCCAATTGGTAGAGCAGTGGTCTCCAAAACCACGTGTTGGGGGTTCAAATCCCTCCTGGCCTGCCAAAATTTTGGCAGACAGGTTGAAAGAAAAGAAGTAAGATGCAGGCTTTTAATCCTGCCCACCTTGATGCGGTTGGGTCGGTTTAAATATTACGAAAAAAAGAAATATGGAGCAAACGATGAACAAGTTAATACAGTTTTTAAAAGAAGCGTGGCGTGAATTAAAAAATGTTACGTGGCCTGGAAGAAAAGAAATAGTAGCTTCAACGGTAATAGTGGTCCTTGTGACACTGCTTCTCATGATTTACCTTGGAGTTATTGATTTCGCACTGGCAAAGCTTGTGAAACTTATTTTTGCTTAAGGAGAACCTTAATGGCTAAGAAATGGTATGTAGTCAGTACTTACGCAGGCCAGGAAAACAGCGTAAAGGAAAATTTGGAACAGAGGATTCAGACATATAACCTGGGAGACAAAATTACAGGTGTTATAATTCCCTCTGAAAATGTGACTGAAATAAAGAAGAAAAAAAAGTATGTTAGGAACAAAAAGTTTTTTCCAGGATATATCATGGTAGAGATGGATATTGATATAGATAGCGAAGCTGGAAAAGAAATACTTTATGTTCTGCGTCACACTCCGAAGGTTACTGGATTTGTGGGTACGAAGTTAAGGCCTATACCTTTATCCGAGCCGGAAGTACAGTCCATTATGGATCTTATGGAAGACAGAAAAAAGAAACCAAGAATGGCTTCTTACTTTGAAGAAGGCGAGCATGTAAAGATAACTGACGGGCCGTTTATGAATTTTAACGGAGTCGTTGAGGAAGCTATGCCAGAAAAAGGAAAAATGAAAGTTGTAGTAACAATATTTGGTAGACCTACACCAGTGGAGCTTGAATTTTCACAGGTTGAAAAAATAGTTTAATAGATCGTGTAGCGTGCCACTTTAATTAGTGTGCCGCGTGGATCGTAAAAATTTTTAAGGAGAATAGAAATGGCAAAAGTAAAAAAGTTAATTACGCAGATTAAGCTGCAGATACAGGCAGGCAAAGCAAATCCAGCGCCTCCAGTAGGTCCAGCACTTGGACAGCACGGCGTAAACATTATGGAGTTCTGCAAACAGTTTAATGATAGAACAAAAGACCGCGGAGATCTTATCCTGCCGGCAGTAATTGATGTGTTTGAAGACAGAACATTTAGCTTCATTATTAAGACACCGCCTGCGGCAGTTTTGTTAAAGAAAGCCGCTAATGTTATTAAAGGTTCAGGCGAGCCGAACAAGACTAAGGTTGCTAAGGTTACTAAGGCACAGGTAATAGAGATAGCGAAAATAAAAATGCCTGATTTAAATACAACCAAACTTGAGTCAGCAGTTAAAATGATAGAAGGAACTGCAAGAAATATGGGAATAACAGTAGAATAAAACGGTGTGCCTGTTTTATGAATAGGCCGCATTAAGAATAAAAGGAGATTTATTCATGAAAAAGAAAGAAAGCAAAAGACACAAAGCTTTAGTCCCGCTCGCAGACCCGTTAAAGGTTTACGAAGTGGCAGAAGCTGTGGCTATACTGAAAAAAACTGCAACAACTAAGTTTGATGAGAGCGTAGACATGTCAGTTAATCTCTCAAAAAAACCAGTTCAAGCAGAACAGCAAATCAGAACCACAGTTGCTCTTCCTAAAGGAAGCGGCAAAAAAGTTCGCGTTATTGTTTTTGTAAAAGGTCCTAAAGAAAAAGAAGCCGCTGACGCAGGCGCAGATGTTGTGGGCGCAGAAGATCTTATTGAAAAAATTAAAGGTGGCTGGATGGATTTTGATGTAGCAATTGCAGCTCCCGATATGATGAAAGATGTAGGAAAATTAGGTAAAATTTTAGGAACTAAGGGTTTGATGCCTAATCCTAAATCAGGAACAGTTACTCCTGATGTTGCAAAAGCCGTTAAAGATTTTAAAGGCGGTAAAGTAGAATATAGGTCAAATAAGGAAGGTGTTGTGCATGTTCTCGTAGGTAAGGCTTCTTTTTCTGAAGCTGATATTATAGAGAATGTAGAGCACTTCATTAAAACCTTTTTAAAGCTTCCAGCTCTTGCAACAAAAGGTCAGTATGTAAAGAGCATGTATATGTCCTCGTCTATGGGCGTTGGATTATCTATAAATTTCAAAAAGTACTTGTAAAGAGGTGAGGTGAAAATGTCAGCTAATAAAAAGAAAAAACAAGTAGTAAT
>JBAXIL010000067.1:0-2676 GCA_037138355.1 bacterium | reverse complement strand
CACAGCAGCTTGCAAGAATGATAATGAAATCTATTATAGTATAAAGGAGCAGTAAAAATGACTGGGATAGTAATAATATCACATTCAACCTTAGCGGAAGCATTAAAGACTACTGTTTCTTTAATAGTCGGGGATAAGGAAAATGTGTACACACTTTGTTTAATGAAAAATGACAAAATGGAAGATTTTGCAGAAAAATTAAAAGTCTGTGTCGAAGCTGCAGATAGTGGCGATGGGGTTCTTATTTTAGCCGATATGTTTGGTGGCACACCATGTAATACTTCTTTGGCTTTATTTGGAAACAATGAAAAAGTAAGAATAATTACAGGTGTTAACTTGCCTTTAGTAATTGAAGCAATAATGCATTCAAATAAGAATGCTGAAGAGTTATCAAAAATCTTAATGGAAAGGCGTGATAAAAGTATTATAGACGCCAAAGCCATTTTTAAAAACAGGGGCTGACAAATGCCTATCTTATTAACAAGAATTGATGACAGATTAATACACGGACAAGTAGTTGTGGGTTGGGCTCAGGAACTGAAAATAAACCATATCATAGTAGTCAATGATGAGATAGTTACTAATGATATGCAGAAATTTCTTTTTCGCATGGCTACTCCTAATGATATTAACCTCTCTATACTAACCATAAACGAAGCTGCTCAAAAGATTGCAGGCAGAGAGTTTGATGATGATTCTGCAATGATATTAGTGAAATCACCGGCAGATATTGTTAGCGTTATTAAAGCTGGAGGAGAAGTCGCTGAAGTAAACATAGGTGGTATGCATTTTGAGAGTACTAAAACACAACTCTTTGATGCGGTTTTTGTTGATGATGAGGATGTTGCTGCATTTAAAGAACTGATTCAAATGCAGGTGACACTTGAGGTAAGAATGGTACCAACTGATAAAAAGAAAAGTATTGTTAAGGCAATTGAAGAAAAGTACGGCAAAACAAATGAGGATGGGCCAAAATAATGAGTTTCCTATTTTCACCGCAGCTTTTGTTGGCTGCTTTTGTTGGTGCAGTTATGGAATTGGATACATATTTTGTCGGTATGACACTTTTTTCTCAGCCCATTATTGTTGGAGGAATTACAGGTCTTATCTTTCATGATCTAACGACGGGTATTTTAATTGGAAGTATAGTACAACTTATTTGGATATCACCGCCAGTAGGAGCATATGTACCACCGTCTTCAACAGCAATTGCTTTTACAGCAACGGCTCTGGCACTTAATTTACCTACTTATGTAACACAAAGTAATCCGCAGGAATTGATGATGTATCATCAGTCCTTATTAATGTATTCTATAGCATTAGGAGTTGCTGCTGGGTATTATGTGGGACAGGCAGATATTTGGAATCGAAAATTAAATACTATTATAGTCCATATCTTTGAACCTGGAATACTTGCGGGTAGGCAGTCAAGTGTTTTTGCGGTGCAGTTATTTTCTGTTTTAGCAAAATTTCTAAAGGATTTTATTGGTATTGTTTTGGTTTTGGGTTTAGGAGTCGAGCTTGCAGCTAAAATTTATAATTCCTTACCAAGTGAAGTGATTGAAGGTTTAAGTCGGGCTTTATGGTTAATGCCAGTTATAGGTTTGGCTGTTGTATATGAATTATTTAGAAGTAAGTTTGGTTCCATGATACATATTGTAAGTTTTATTGTATGTTATATACTTCTTTTAAATAATGTTATTAATCCATTGTTTTTGACACTCATAGTTTTGATAGTATGTAGTGTTGTTGTATATACTTTTGTGTGGAAAAAGAAGGATGTTTTAAATGGAAAAAAATAAAGTAATTAGAACAAGAGACCTGATTTGGAGTGGTATGAAGCTTAACTTTTTGCAAGCTTCGTGGAACTTTGAGAGATTGCAAAATGTTGGATTTTTATTTTCTATTTATAATATGCTTAGAAAAATATATATCGGCAATGAAGAGGGAAGACTTGCTGCCGTAAAAAGACACATGGCGTTTTTTAATACTCACATATTTTTTTCTTCTGCCGCGCTTGGTGTCATAACGCGTTTGGAAGCAGATATATCAGATAGTGATATTAAGAAGAAAGATACAGAGATAGAAAATGCAAAAATGGGAATCATGGGACCTCTTGCTGCAATTGGGGACTCTCTTTTTTGGTCTGGTATCAGACCACTTGCTTTGCTTTTGGGTGCTGGAATAGTTTGGATAACAGATTTTTCTTTACCGGGTTGGGTTATAGCGTCTTTGACAGCTCTTGTAGCATATAATTTGCCGAGGTTCATAATTAAATATTTTTTACTTTTTAAAGCATATTTTAATTATAAAGATCTTTTTATTTTAATTCAACAAGTAAAGTTTCAGGAAATAATGAAGAGCATAAAAGCAGTAGGTATGGGCCTTCTTGGAATTATTACTGCTATATATATGGTGAGAAATGAGATTCATATAACGGATAATAATGTTGTAATGGACGATGTACTGATAATTTTTTGGTTTTTGGTTATTTCATGGGCACTTAGGACAAAAAAGTCCGTGTCCAATATATTTATAGCAGTTGTTGTGATTTCTATCTTGATTTCGTATATAACTTAAAATAGGAGCTAAAAATGATTTTTTCAAAAAAAGTAAAGATTGTAAATAATGCTGGTTTTCATTTGAGAGCCGTTGCTGTATTTGTAAAAGAAGCAT
>JBAXIL010000066.1:0-2949 GCA_037138355.1 bacterium | reverse complement strand
CTGAGTTTGTTTTGTCTACTTTCTACTATCTACTCTCCCCTTTCTCGCCAAAAAAGATAGCCAGCTTACGCTGGCTATTTTTTTTGGCGTCCCAAGATAGACGACATTCGCAACTGGGTGAGGACGGAGGAACCGATAATCTTATACAAGTGTTTACACAATTTGTCAGGTAATTTTCCACGATAAAAAGTATCTATTAAAAAGACGCTCGTCATTCATCTTTTAATGAATCCTCATATTCCTTTTTGTTCTTATATTGCATTCCATCAACATAATATGCCCTGCCAAGATATTTACCGTCCTCTGTATACAATCTAACCCGACCCTCCCACTTATCATTCTTATAGGTTCCTTCCCGATGCAAATTTCCATTCAAGTAGTATTGTTTTCCAACACCTTCTAACACACCATTCTTATATATTCCTTCTTGTTGTAAGTTTCCATTCCAGTAGTATGCTTTTGCAACTGCTTCTATATTTCCCTTCTTATCCTTTTGAGAAGTTATTTCTAATTGTAATTGTCCATCCTCATAATATGCTTTAATTAAACTTTCTAACTTATCATTCTTGAAGGTTGCTTCTGCTTTTAAGTTTCCATTCTCGTAATATCCTTTAACTAAACCATCTAACTTATCATTCTTGAAGGTTGCTTCTATTTTTAAGTTTCCATTACCATAGTATAAGTTCCAAAAACCTTCTCTCTTACCATTTTCAAGAGTTCCTTTATAAGTCCCTGTATTCCCTGTTGTATCAGTATATGTTTTATCATCATAGTATTTACTTCCGTCAACAGATGTATATACAAGTTTGTTGCCATAGCACATTGTTATAAATCCCAATAACACAATAACCATTGACAGTTTTTTCATATGACCTCCACTTATAATCTACATATTTTCGCCCTTAAAATGATATTACTACAAAACCAGACCTTAAACAACCTAAAATAACAAAAGTGCAGGAAAGAGCTTTCAGATAGTAGAGAGTAGATAGGTGAACGAAAGGTGTACTGAGTTATTTTTTGTCGTGACTGAGTTTGTTTTGTCTACTTTCTACTATCTACTCTCCCCTTTCTCGCCAAAAAAAATAGCCAGCGTAAGCTGGCTATCTTTTTTGGCGTCCTCAGGGAGAATCGAACTCCCATTACCGCCGTGAAAGGGCGGTGTCCTAACCGTTAGACGATGGGGACACGCTATATCATCTCTGGAATATTTACAAATCTATAAGTCCATAATCACTCAAAAAATATATCTTACAAAACTTGACTATTATACAGATTTTTCAGTTTTTATCAAGTTTTTATTATGCAAGGCAAGAGCATATAGTTCTATGTAATTAGCAGCCGCTAAGTCCCATGAAAAGTTCTCTTTCATACCGGTCTGCTGTATTCTCTTCCATACTGCCTGATTTTTGTAAGTATCTGTCGCCACATGAATAGCCATGAATAAATCCCATGGATTATACCCCTGAAATACAAAGCCATTACCTTTTTTCTCTTTAAAATTATACTGTTTTATCGTATCTGCCAAGCCCCCTGTTTCTCTGACTATTGGCACTGTTCCATATTTTAAAGATATCAACTGCCCTAAGCCACATGGCTCAAACCTTGAAGGCATTAAAAACATATCTGAACCAGCATAGATTCTATGGGCTTTGCCATTATCAAATAATAAAGCCACCCCAAGTTTTTCAGGAAAACGCAAAGCCAACTCACTAAATAACTTGTGATAATGCTCTTCCCCTGTTCCTAATAAAATAAACTGGAGATTAAGGTTCATCATATCTTCTATTATGGTTTCTATGAAATCAAGTCCCTTTTGATCATCTAATCTGGAAACCAAACCTATCAAAGGAACATTTTCATAATACTTTAATCCAAACTCTTCAAGTAATTGTTTTTTTACTTCTAATTTTAATTCCGTAGTTTCAGGTGTGTAATTCACTGGAAGCAAATTATCAGTGGCTGGATTCCAAGAAGTATAATCTATACCATTTAAAATCCCAAACAAATCTTTGTCTCTGCCCCATAAAGCCCCTTCAAGATTGTAACCATACTCATATGTTTTTATTTCTTCTTTATACTTTTCCGATACGGTATTAATGACATCCGAAAATACTATACCGCCCTTCATATAGTTAATCCCACCATAAAACTCCAACTGATGCATATTAAAAATCTCCCAAGGTAAACCAGCGTGAGAAATCATTTCTTCGGAAGCGCAACCTTGATAGGCGATATTGTGTATGGAATATACTGTTGCAATATCTTTTACGATTGGATTATCTGCATAAATTGTTTTTAAGAATACTGGAACAAGTCCAGTGTGCCAATCATTACAATGTATCACTTCAGGCACCCAATCAATCACTTGAATCATTTCAATAATGGCTTTTGAAAAATACATAAAGCGTTCATTATTATCCCAATACTCTCCTTGCGGAGTACGATATATCTCTTCTCTATCAAAAAAACTTGGACAATCAATAAAATAAACTATTACATCCGAGTTTGGCAGTAAGCACTTATGAATCACCGCTGGGTGATCGACAAGTGCTATGTTGATATTAATTGTAGCCGAGGTTTCTTCTATACCATATTTTTCGCGGTTAATCTTTCTATACAAAGGCATTACCACGCGTACATCATGACCTAATTCGCGTAATGCTTTTGGCAATGCACCTGTCACATCCGCCAAACCACCTGTCTTAGCAAAAGGAACGACCTCTGAAGCTGCTATTAATATTTTCAGCTTCCTCTGTTTTTGTGCTTTAGACAGGCGTCTCTCCATTTTTTTCGTTTACCGCCCTATCCCATCACTACTTCTACTTTATGTTTCTTGCCGTCTTTTAATATCGGAACCTTATTGCCTTTGATAACTTTTCCATCCACAGTCAGCTTCACTACGCCTTTATTGACATTTTTAGGATTTTTTACATTAATCAAATAGGT
>JBAXIL010000065.1:0-3449 GCA_037138355.1 bacterium | reverse complement strand
GTGGCAGTCATAATCAATGAATGTGGCAGGCTTGTGCCTTTACGCATTAGCTGTGCCCTTTGCATTACACCAAATCTGTGTTGTTCGTCTATTACAGCAAGCCCGAGTTTATTATATATTACATCATCTTGTATAAGGGCATGTGTTCCTATGATTATATTAACAGTTCCGTTTTTTATGTCATTTAAGACTTCTTCTCTTAATTTCTTTTTCAAACCGCCAAGAAGTAATGTCGTTTTAATGCCAGTGCCATTTAAAAAAGCAGTAATATTGCGCATATGTTGATCTGCTAATAATTCTGTAGGTGCCATGATTGCTGCCTGATAACCATTATCTACAGCAATAACCGCCGCTGCTATGGCAATAATAGTTTTACCAGATCCCACATCTCCTTGTACGAGTCTGTTCATGGGTTTGCCTGAAGTAAAATCTTTTTTGATTTCATCAAGCACTCTTTTTTGCGCATTAGTTAATGCAAAAGGTAAAGTAGAGATAAACTGAGTAAAGAGTTTTCCGTTATCAGCAAAAACTATTCCTGGCTCATCTTTTACTTTTTTCTTACGCATAGCAAAAGCCAACTGCATGAAAAAGAACTCATCAAATATTATTCTACGCTTGGCTTCTTCAAGCATTTTGAAATCTGTCGGATAATGCGAGTTATATACGGCAGTTTGTAGTTCTATTAGGTTATATCTTTCCTTTACTTCGTTTGGCATATATTCACTGAGATAACTGAGATAATTATCCAGCGTGAATTTTATTATTTTTCTAAACTGCTTTTGGGATAGTTTTTCAGTGAGTGGATATATAGGAACTATTCTATTTACATTTATCGGTTCCGCTGTTTCACCGTCTTCGTCTTCAGCTATTTCATATTCCGGATTACTTATCTGAAGCATGCCTCTGTAAAACTCAACCTTGCCGTGAAATATAACAGCTAATCCTCTTTTAAATTGCTTCTCCATAAAGGGCTGATTGAACCAAGTCCCAGTTATAAAACCTGTCTTATCTTTTATAGTAACAGATGTTATCTTAAGAGCGCCTCTTACCTGTTTTGTCTCTGCCGATACTACGAATCCACTTACTGTTTCTAAATTGCCTGGTTTGACCTCTATGATTGTTTTAATATTGGAACGGTCAACCCATTCACGAGGAAAATAGTATAGAAGCGAAGTCAGATTTGTAATTCCAAGTTTAGCAAATAATCTCGCGCGCTCAGGTCCTACACCTTTTACATATTGTATCTCCTTATCCAGAAATGATTTATCCATTTTAATTATTCATCAACTGGTCAAGTTTATAATCAGGCGTTGCAGAAGTAGGTTTATTAAACTTTGCTTCAGGAATAGCACTTATGAAAATCGTAAAGAAATATTCTTCAACTTTATCAGGTCTTTTTGTATATGATATACTGGCTTCCCAACAATGCAAGTGCCATGTTGCTGAGTAAGCTTCAGAAGTCAGCTGTTTTATAGTCAAATCATATTGCCTATTCATATTGAAGCTGAATTCAGGTGTTAAGTTGAAGTTGAGTGAAGTAACAAAAGACATAGTATCAGGAGTTCTAACCGTGGCTGAGTGTCCGGTGGTATCAAGGATATTGTTTACATAGTTTGTCATAACGGAAATAGACCACATATTAGAAACTCCAGTATCGCGAAGGTTCATAGAAAGCGTTAGGTTTTTAATCATGTTAACATAAGGGCTATAAAGACCGCTACCTGAAAAATACAAATTGCCACTCATAGTATTTGCGCTGAAATTAATCATAGAAAGTCTTTCCACATCAAAGCCACTCTTTGCTGTAACAGTGAGCAAATCGTAATTGACAGAACTATTGAAACTAAAAAAACCTGTACCACCGTTCAAAGAAATAGAAGCATTATTCGCGGAAATTCCAGCATGCGCTAATCCTTCAAGCTTGTTGAGGCGTTTTGAATACGCATGCCTTATGTTTGCCCTTAAAAAACCATAAGGAAGTAAATCCACTGAAGCATTTTCACTCAAGTTTAAGGAATTAATCAAATCTCCTTCAAAAAACTTTTTCTTGTTTTCATTGGTGTTTTCCCATGCTGATGTAAGACCAGCATTAGCAGACATACTTAAAATATAAAAAGATGGAATACTAAAAGACAATGAAGGGGCAAAATATGCCGTATCAGAATAATATCCACCGTCTTGTGTATTGTATATTCTATTTAAATTAAAAGAGTGATTGTAATATAATCTCGGTAGTATCTGAGTGGAGGTCAAATTGTAATTAAACGAAGGCAATGTCCTCGAAGCCGTCTGATAAGATGCAGTTATAGTATTTAGCGTTTCTGCATCAGCTACTGATATACCTATGCTTTGATTGCTTCCTATACCTGTTGAAAACGAAGCCCCGTAATCATGTCTAAACATATCTATTCCCTGCGTATCCAGAAAGTTTTTTGCCAAATCACCGTCAGACATACTTGACGCTCTTATATTAAGGCGTGTTCTTTCATCAAAAGTTTGATTGTGTGTATAAGAAGCAGACCATCTTCTTTTTTTTGTGGTTTTAAGTTCATCAGTTAAGCTTCCACTGAAAGTGCCTATAGAATCTTTACTAAAACCATATACTGCATTAACCAAGTACGAAGTTCCTACAAGTTCCATATAATTAAATCCTAAGCCCAACTGATTGAGCGAATTAAAATGTATATTGTAAAAAGTATTAGCATACCATCCTGCATAATCATTATGCCCAAAAGTGATATCAAAAGGTTTTTTCTGACCTTTTAATGGCTGAGCAAAATACGGAAAGTAAAAGACAGGCAAAGCCCCAAGATATATTACTGTATTCCAACTTTCAATTTTCTCATTTTCGTATATGTATACAGAAGATGCCTGCATTCTAAAATGCGGAGTTTTTAAATCGCATGTGGTAAAAACAGGATTAGTAATCTCAGTTTTATTTCCAACTTTTTTGAGTTTATCGCCTCGGCATATCCAAGGAGAACTTAAAATATCTACATGTTCAGCATAAGAATCCATTTGCTTTAAATTGTATGTTATCTTGTCTGTATATATAGATGTCCCATTGTCAATTGCGAGCACATGTCCTTCGGCTATTGCTTCTCCAGTATTGTTGTTAACATAAATGGAGTCAGAAAATATTGTGAGCTCTTCGCTTTTTGCTATGACATTTCCTTTCCCAGTAATTTCAGAAGAATCATTTGAGTATATAAGCTCATCCCCGGATATGAAAAGTGGCGAAGTAGTATTGACTTTAGCATCTGCGGTAGGTGTTATGCTTGTAATATCTAAAGCATATAAGGGAGCGCCTATGACTAAAATCAATAAAAGAAGTAAAGGCATTTTATTTAGCAGTTTTTTTTTACCATAGTGAGTTTAACTCATTTCTCAAATGATGGCAGCTTCGGTCTTGGCATCAAAGAAATGAGCTTTGTTCATATCTAACACAA
>JBAXIL010000064.1:0-3511 GCA_037138355.1 bacterium | reverse complement strand
TGCATAGGATAGTAACTTAAAAAAATTCTGACTGGACATCGGGGCATGATATATACATACTAAATAATAAATTTAATATTACTATATGCATTTATGCTTTCCTAGCTCCTAGAGCAATCTCAGCATTATTATTTACTTCTCTTAAAATATGAATGATGTCATCGACCCTATCATCAGGGAAAACGCCTTCAATTCCTTTAAAATGAATGTCTGTAAATGGCGGTTCGTAAAGCATACCAACGTCCATAGTGCCATTTTGAGTTAAATAATCAATAACCCTGCTGATAAACCTTATCTGATTAGCGTTAAACAGCTTGTCGTTTAAATAATCCGTAAAGGTTTCTTCTGCTGCTTTTCTGTCTAAGCCAACAATCTTTCTAATGAATTGACCGAGGTTTATTTCTTCACCGTATGCTTTTATGAATTTATCTTTATCTCCAAGCTCTGCTGATAAGAATAATATCTTTTCAAGTTCTTGAATATCAGTCGGAGTAATAGGCTTATTGAATTTAAGTTTGTGAATAGCCATATGGTCTTGATGTTCTTTTAAGTAAAATTCTACTTTCTTTCTGTATTGGGCTAAATCACTTGCTGTTTCATAACTTTGATTTTTTAATAATTGCTGCTGCCCTATTTCGTCCTCAAAATTACTGTAAACAATCTCTTTACCGCCATCCTTATCAAGAAACTGTATAAGCTCTCTGATTTTGATACGAACTGTTTCAAGCATAGGAAGAGTAATACATTCCCAAAAATCAGCCGTTTGCATATCTAAAATAAGTTCCAAATGTGCGTTTACCATTGGAATTGATTTCTTTATTTCAAGTTGGCTTGCTATTTCCATTACTTTATTTTGATAACGCTCAAATCCTTTATAATTTTCCATTACGGAAAGCTGCATATTAAGAATTATAAGGTCAAAACGCTTTGCAAGCTCATCTTCTCTTGAAGATTCAGTTGGCAAACCTGATAATTTCTGTCTGACCTGTAATATTTCTTCGGGACTCAAATTATTCCATACAGACCTGTCAGAGAACTTTTCCACTTCTCTTCTGTGAGGACGGACAATAAAATTATCTGTATTCATGTGCGTAACTTCGCTGTGGAGAATATCTTTAAGCTTATCAGATAAAAGTTTTAAGCTGTCATCATTATTTTTCAAAGATTGAGCAAGTTCTAATCTTTTTATAAATATCTTTTGGCTAAGTGAAACCTGAAGCTTGCCTTCCACCCCGTCAGGATTCTCATCAAAATACTCAAAGTTCTGGCAGAAATCAAATATGTAGAAGTTTTCTTTATCGACTTCAGGGGCAAATAAATCAGGACAAAGTCTTGTGCCTCTGCCTATCATCTGGTGAAACTTGGTTTTTGACCTGACAATCTTGAAAAATACAAGGTTTACTACTTCAGGAACGTCAATACCCGTATCAAGCATATCAACCGATATAGCGATAGTCGGCTCTTTCTCTTTTACAGAAAAATCGTTGATTAATGACTGTGCATAATTATTATAAGTATCAATTACTCTGGCGAAATGCCCTTTAAGTTTCGGATAATTCGCATCAAAACGTTCTTTGATGTATTCGGCATGGTCATGGTTCTTGGCAAAGATTATTGTTTTGCCTAATCTGTCACCGCCTTCAACCTTGATACCGTTCAACATTAAATGCTCAAGCACCTTATCAACAGTATCTTCATTGAATAACCACTTATTTAACTTGCCCGCATCAATTTCATCAGGAATAGAGCCTGTTTCATCATCATAAAACAGAACTTCGTACTCTTCTTTTTCTTCTTCAGGTAAATCTTTGTACTTTATCCCGTGTTGCAGAAACTTTATCGGTACATCAAAAGATTTAGGCGGTACAAGATAGCCCTGTTTTACGGCATCTGTTAATTCGTAATAATAAGTAGGAACGCCCGCTTCCAGCTCAAATAAGTCATAAGTATTCTTATCTACTTCATTTCTCGGGGTTGCAGTCAGCCCTATCATCAAAGAATCAAAGTAATCAAAGATTGATTTGAACTTCTTATACACAGAGCGGTGAGCTTCGTCTATTATGATTAAGTCGAAATGCCCGACACCAAAGACTTTATTCTCTGCTTTGGTTGTATCAATAAGATTCATCATTGTCTGATAAGTAGATAGAACTATCCTGTTTGTTGTTCCGTCTTTGTCTTCGGTTATATCAATAGGCTTTGAATGCGGTAAATGCTTTTTGAAGGCATTTTTAGCCTGATTCAAAAGAGCGGTTCTGTCGGCAAGAAAAAGAATTCTTTTTACCCAATTATTTCTTTGGAGCACATCAACAAGTGAAATAGCTGTTCTTGTTTTGCCTGTACCTGTTGCCATGACAACAAGAGTTTTTCTTTTCTTGTTCTCGAAGTCTTCGCAAACTCTTTTAATCGCTTCTTCTTGATACGGTCTGCCTGAAATCTCTTTGTTTATAGAAATATGTTTCAGGCTTTGTTTTGAATTTCTGCGGTTTATAAGTAAATTAAGCTCATCTTTTTTGTAAAAACCCTGCACTTCTCGAGGCGGATAGTTTCTGTCATCCCAAATATGATGTTCATAGCCGTTAGAATAGAATATTACGGGTCTTTGACCGTGCATTTGCTGTAAACAATCAGCATACAACTCTGCCTGTCTTTGACCGATTTTTGCATCTTTACGGGTACGTTTAGCTTCGACTATCGCAAGAGGCAAGCCGTTTTCTCCCCAAAGTACATAATCAACATAGCCCACGCCTTGATTATTAGGCATTCCAAAAACTTTATATTCTACCGCATTTTTAGCTTTAACATCCCACCCTGCTTCTTTTAAAAGCACATCAATAAAGTATTCTCTTGTCTCAGCTTCGTTATAATCGTAGTTATCAGGTATTTGCTCGTTACGTTCTTTAGTCTGCTGAACTCTGATTAATTTTTCTTCCGCTTCTTTTATCAACTGCTCTTTTGCAGATAATTCAGCTTCTTTTGCCTGAAGTTGTTTAAGAAGTTCCCCTATTTTCTCAGTTTCAGCTTTGATTGAAGGGATTATATCGGCATTAAAAATTATACTTCTGTTTATCTCGCCCGTTGAATAAAACCTGTATAACCAGTACAGGAAGTGAAATAGCTCTTGAATTACGTGCAGCGAATCTCTGTCGGCAAGTATTTTTTGGCTGTGTGCTGCAATGTTACCGACTTTTTGAATAATCTTTAATTTATGAAAAAGATTTGTATCAAGGTTGTCTTTAAAGGTTTGTTCGTGGATTAAAGAGTTAAGAGTTGTGTCATAAGGAAGTTTTAAATAGCTGTCATTTTGATAAAGCCATTGAACTGTACATTCAAGGGTTTTTCTCGCTAATATGCAGGAAGCCGCAGGACTTGAATATACGTTTCTTTCGGCATCCGTTGCCAATTCGTATATTTCCGACCATTCTGATTTTAAAAACGCAAAATTCGACATTATTACTATATCATGCCCCGATGTCCAGTCAGAATTTTTTTAAGTTACTATCCTATGCAG
>JBAXIL010000063.1:0-3595 GCA_037138355.1 bacterium | reverse complement strand
GCTGTCGGTATGATTTTAATGATGATACTTGCCCCCCTTGCTGCCATACTAATACAAATGGCTATTTCGCGTTCGCGTGAATATGTAGCGGACTCAGGAGCGGCAGAACTCACAGGCAGACCAGCAGAATTAGTAGGGGCACTTGAAGTGCTTTATGCAAGTGTTAAAAAAAGACCAGCAGGACCAGAGGCACAACCAGCTACGGCACATATGTTTATAGTAAATCCTTTTTCTGGAGATTTTTTATCGAGTTTGTTTTCAACGCATCCTACATTGCAACAAAGAAAAGATAATTTAAATAAAGTATAATAAGAAGCAGATGAATTTTTTTTGTGTGGTTTTAAACTTTAAAATTGTTATAATGTATTTAACTTGAGTAATACAAATAGGAGTAAATGCGTGAAAAAAGTTATTATTTTAACTACAGTAATTTCTCTTGCCTTTGTGTCGGTTTCGTTTTGTATGTGGAAAACTTCAGCCGATTTTAACACTTATAAAGAAGCAAGAAAAACAGCGGCAGATGCCGAAGCTTTAGGTGACACCGCAACAGCTGTGGCAAATTATAAAAAAGCCGCCGAGCTTGCAGGTATGTTCGCAACTGAAGAAATACAGGCATGGCAGATTAACAATGCGGCATTTGCTTTAATCAAGAAGTTTAAAGTGCTCGTAGCGTATGATGAGAAACTTACAGCACTTGCAGAAATGACACCAGGCAAGGAAAAATTTGCATTTCAGAAAGAAATGACCACTCTTTTTGCTTCCAAAATAGAGCTTTTAAATGAAGCAAAGGCTTTGCTTGTCTCCGGTGAAACTATTAACGGTGGAGAAGCGCCCATGGCAAAAATGCAAAGTAATGTCGAGTTTATTGACTGGGTATTGAAATTCATCGCAGATAATTCAAGTGAAGCACTACAAACACAAACACCAGTTGTTGTTCCTACAGTAAAGGCAGAAGAAATAATAAAATAAGGAAAGTATAGCAAATATAGCAATAAAGGCAGGCTTTATGCCTGTTTTTTTTGTTATATCCTTGCATAAACCTGTGTTGATAATTTAATACTCTGTGATATAATACAAATGATAATTTATCTCAAAAGGAGTTGTTAGTGGACAACATATATACAATAATTATACAGATAACAGTTCTTGTTTTTGGTGTCATTGTACACGAAGTAAGCCACGGTTTTGTGGCATATAAGCTTGGTGATCCAACAGCAAAACAAATGGGACGCTTGACTTTAAATCCATTGCCGCATATAGATCCTTTTATGTCTATAATACTTCCTGCTATTCTTATTTTTTCCCATGCTGGATTTATAATTGGTGGGGCAAAACCAGTTCCTATTAATCCAATGTATTTTAAACATCAAAAAAGGGATATTATGTTAACTGGTCTTGCTGGACCTGTTTCAAATCTTCTTATTGCTATATTAGCAGTATTGGTTTTGAAACTTACAAAAATAATGCCTGCAATGGCTTCAGATGGACTTAACATGTTTTTATATTATAGTATTATTATTAATGTGGTCTTAGCAGTATTTAATTTATTGCCAATTCCGCCGCTTGATGGTTCAAAAGTTATGGCTTTCTTTCTATCGCCTTCATTGGAAAGAGCTTACTTAAGACTTGAACCATTTGGTATGTGGATACTCATAGCATTATTGGCTACTGGACTGCTTAGCCGTATATTTAATCCATTATATAATTTAATAATTCGAATACTAAGTTTAGTGCTTTAAATACTTTCATACTATATTAAGGAGCACATAATGCAAAGTGTATTAAGCGGGATGAGGCCTACTGGAAAACTTCACTTAGGACATCTTGAAGGTGTATTAAAAAGTTATGTGGAAATGCAGGATAAGTATGAGTGTTATTTTATGGTTGCTGATTGGCATGCCTTAACTACTGATTATGAAAAGCCAGGACAGATACCAGAAAACTCTCTTGAAATGCTTAAGGATTGGATGTCTGCTGGTTTGCGGCCAGACAAGGCTGTAATGTTTGTGCAGTCGGCTGTTAAAGAACACGCTGAATTATTTCTTTTGCTTTCACTTATTACACCAGTGCCGTGGCTCGAAAGAAATCCTACATATAAAGAACAAAAACAGGAACTTATGACTAAGGATTTATCAACTTATGGATTTTTAGGATATCCTGTATTACAAGCAGCAGATATACTTTTATATAAAGCCAGCAAAGTCCCGATTGGGGAGGACCAAAGACCGCATTTGGAACTTACTCGCGAGATAGCCCGTAGGTTTAATAATTATTATGGACAGTATTTTGTAGAGCCGCAGGAAATTTTGACGCAGTATCCAAAGCTTCCTGGAATTGACGGCAGAAAAATGTCAAAGAGTTATGATAATGCTATATATATGACGGATGATGAAAACACAGTAAATACAAAGACAGGTAAAATGTTCACTGATCCGACAAAGGTAAGAAAAAACGATCCAGGGCATCCTGATAAATGTGTGGTTTGTGCATTTCATAAGATTTATAATGTGGCTGAGTGTGCGACAGTAGAGGCAGAATGCATAGCTGGTACGCGTGGTTGCGTGGATTGTAAAAAAGCGGTTGCAATAAAAATAAATGAGCGCTTAACACCAATAAGACAAAAGCGTGCCGAAATTGATAAAAATCCTGATAAAATAATGGAAATAATGAAAGATGGAAATAAAAGAGCCGGAATAACTGCAGCACAGACAATGGCTAATGTCAGGAAGTTAATGAACTTAGGATAGACATAATTTTTGTTTTTTGGATTTGTGAGTAAGTACTTACGGAGGTTTTATGGCAAATGAAGATTATCAATTAAAGCTTGCAGTCTTTGAAGGTCCTTTTGACCTTTTGCTTTACTTGATAAAGAAAAATCAGATAGACATATACGATATTCCTATTTCCAAGATAACACAGGAGTATTTGTCTTACATAGATTTAATGAAAAAAATGAATCTTGATGTGGCAAGTGAGTTTATTATTATTGCTGCGACTTTGATTTATATAAAAGCAAAAATGTTGCTTCCTAAAGATGAGCTCATAGAAGGCGATGAAGAAGATCCAAGAATGGAACTGGTTCAGCACTTGGTGGAGTATTCCATGTTTAAGGAAATTGCCGAGAAAATGCGGCTTTATGAATCAAAGAAAAGAGACCTTTTTGAGCGATTATATCCTATCAATGTAGCAAAAGAAGATCAGGAATTAACACTTGATGTGTATGCTCTGGTTAAGGCCATGGATTCTGTTTTGGACAGATTAAGAGAAGTTAAAACTATAGTCATGCCAAGCGAGCGCATAAGGGTAAAAGATAGAATATATGAACTCATAGAAAGATTAAAGCAGGCAAATGATGCGGTTAGCTTTTATGAAATGTGTGCCGAAAATAATTCTAAGTTGTATATTATTGCTTTGTTCTTGGGCATGTTAGAGCTGCTTAAGCTGAAGGTAATAAGCGTTTCTCAGGATGCTTTATTTACAGATATAAAAATATATATGATTAATGATAATTATGATTCACAAATCCTAAACGACATAGGTGAATAAAATGAAAACAGAAGAAATTGACAGGACCATACAGGCCCTACTTTTTACA
>JBAXIL010000062.1:0-3664 GCA_037138355.1 bacterium | reverse complement strand
TGGCAGGAATTGATAAAAAAGATTCTACTTCTGCACCTGTGGATGTTCCTGATTATAATAAAAATTTAAGAAAAGATATTAAAGGTATGATTATAGGCTTGCCAAAAGAATATATGATAGACGGTATGGATAAACAGGTTAAGGGAAAAATCATGGAGGCTGTAAAATTGCTTGAAGCTTCTGGTGCAAAAATTATAGAGATAAGCTTACCGCATACTGAATATGCTTTGGATGTATATTATGTTGTAGCACCTGCAGAGGCCTCGTCTAATCTTGCACGATTTGATGGTGTGCAGTATGGTTTGCGCGATAAGACAGCAGATAATTTAATTGCTATGTATAAAAAAAGCAGGCAGGCTGGTTTTGGAAAAGAAACAAAACGCAGAATAATGCTCGGGACTTATGTGCTCTCATCTGGCTATTATGATGCCTATTATAAAAAAGCTCAGAAAGTAAGAACACTTATTAAAAATGATTTTGACAAAGCATTTGAACAAGTAGATGTAATACTGACACCGACTTCTCCAACTACTGCATTTAAGATAGGTGAAAAAGCTGCAGATCCTTTGACTATGTATTTATCAGATATATTTACCATAGCTCCTAATATGGCAGGTCTGCCAGGTATTTCAGTGCCGGCAGGATTTGATGATTTGGGGCTTCCAATAGGTATGCAGGTTTTAGCAGCACCTTTTGCTGAACAGAAAATATATGATATTACTAATTTTTATCAAATGAACACAAATTGGCACGAAAAAAGAGCAACTCTATAATAAAAATATTTCAAGGAGGAACAAAATGAATTGTAGAAAATGTGGAAACAAGGCTGGATTTTTAATGATGGTTACAGATTACAAACCGCTCGAACTATGGGAATTTGCAGGCGGAACTTTTACGAGGTATAATCAGAAAGATTCAGGAGACATGGAAACTTCAGTGCAATGTGCAGTATGTAGTTCTGACGACATAGATACAGAAGGAGTGGACACTGCTAACTATTCAGACAAACCGCTTGTAATACTTTCTGAAGATGAATGGGAAGGCAAAACCGGCGAGTTTAAAAAAGAAGAACCAGAAGAAGAAGATACAGAAAAATAAAAGAGGCATATTGAAAAATGAACGCTGCTGACAAGTATGAAACAGTAATTGGGCTTGAAGTACATGTAGAGCTCAACACAAAAACTAAAATATTCTGCGGATGCAAAAACGAGTTCGGTGCAGAACCAAACTCGTATATATGTCCAGCTTGTCTTGGTTTACCTGGAAGCTTGCCTGTATTTAATGAAGGCGTATTATACAGGGCAATTAAAGCAGGACTCGCTTTAGGTTGTACCATAGCAGTTAAATCTAAGTTTGATAGAAAAAACTATTATTATCCTGACCTTCCAAAAGCATATCAGATATCACAGTATGATATGCCTATAGCGGTTAATGGAGTACTTGAAATAGTTAAAAAAGATGGCACGAGAAAAAAAATAGGAATTACAAGGCTTCACATGGAAGAAGATGCAGGAAAATTGCTGCACTTGACTAAATCTGGACAGATAGGTGAGGCGGAAGAATCGCTTGTGGATTATAACAGGGGTGGCGTTCCTCTTATAGAAATAGTTTCAGAGCCGGAAATGAAAAATCCTGAAGAAGCGTATTTGTATCTGACTTCCATAAAGTCAATATTAGAATACATAGATGTGTCTGATTGTAATATGGAAGAAGGGTCTTTGCGTTGTGATGCTAATGTTTCTGTCATGGAAAAAGGCGCAAAACAGTTTGGCACAAAAGTTGAAATAAAAAATATGAACTCGTTTAAAAATGTTCAGAAAGCCATAGAATATGAAGTGGAAAGACAGATAAAGGCAGTGGAAGAAAAAGAAGCAATCATACAGGAAACCAGATTGTGGAATCCTGAAAAAAATAAAACCTTTTCCATGCGTTCAAAAGAAGGTTCGCATGATTATAGATATTTTCCGGAACCTGACATACCGCCTATGGTGATTGCAAAAGAATACATAGAAAAAATAAAAAAAGAAATACCTGAACTTCCAATGCAAAAAACGGAAAGGTTTATGAAAGAATATGGTATACCGGATTATGATGCAGGTGTTTTAACTACCGATCAGGAATTAGCAGCCTATTTTGAAAAAACAGCTAAAATATCAGGAGAAGCAAAACTTTGTTCTAACTGGATTATGGGCGACCTATTGGCAAAAATGAATGCCTCAGGTATGAATAAAATATCAGAAGTGAAAATATCGCCAGAACAGTTGGCGAATATGATAGGACTTATAAAAAATTCAGTAATAAGCGGGAAAATAGCAAAGACAGTTTTTGAAGAAATGTTTAATACAGGACTGGCTCCTGAAACAATAGTTAAAGAAAAAGGCCTTGTTCAAATAACAGACATTAAAGCCATAGAAACAGCCGTGGACGCTGTAATTGCAGGAAACGCAAAAATAGTGGAAGAAATCAAAGGCGGAAAAGTAGCTGGTATGGGCTTTTTAGTGGGACAGATAATGAAAGAAACTAAAGGCAAGGCAAACCCACAAATGGTTAATGACCTTTTAAAGAAGAGATTTTTAGGATAAAATAGCTTTAGATAGTTTTATGAACCTAAGTGCCTGTCGCAAAAGGCAAAGCAGTACATAGACCGTGAACATTACGGTACACACGACAGGCTTATGGCCTGTCTTTTTTATTTTGTGGGTTTTGGTATAATAGTTATCTAAGGAAAATAGTATATTTAAGAGCGTATTAACGCACAATAGGAGTGAAAGATGAAATATGAAGAAAAAGTAAAGCCACCAGTTCATGCTGGACAAGAAATAGACCTTAGAATAGAAGACTTAGCTTATGGTGGAGACAGCGTGGGTCGTTATAGGAACTTTACAATTTTTGTTCCATACGGAATACCTGGAAGCGTAGAGCGCGTTTTGATAACAGAAGTAAAAAAGAATTTTGCTTCTGGTAGGATAGTTAGAAACATAACGCTTTCACCTTTATATGTAGAGCCAGTATGCCGGTATTTTGGAAAATGCGGAGGATGTGACTGGATGAACATTAAATATTCATCCCAAGCAGAGCATAAAGTTAAGTTTATAAAATTCATGCTTGATAAAACATCTGGACTGCAGGGAGTCAATGTTGCACCACTAATTAAATATGAAAATCCGCTTTATTATCGTAACAGAGCACAATACAAAATAACAATGCAGGGAAATAAATTACAAATGGGTTTTTATAAGGCGCGGTCACATGAAGTGATAGGAGTAGATACTTGTCATATAATGCATCCAAGAATTAATGAGGCAGCAGCAATTATTCTTGAATCATTAAATGAAAATAAAAAAGATATTTCTTTATATGATGAAAGAAATGGTCGCGGCTATTTAAGACATATAGCAGTCAGAGTAAACAGACAGGGAGAAAGTTTGGTAACTTTTGTAGCAGCGGCAAAGGAAGTAAAGCCTTTTGTTAGAATCGCGGCAGAGAAGCTTAGAGAAAAGCTTGCCGGATTAAAAGGAGTAGTTTTAAATATCAATATGGAACCAGGAAATCAAATTTTTGGAAGAAATGAAAAAATAGTTCACGGCTTTCCATATATTGTAGAGAAAGCTGCTGGAATTGATTTTGAACTTGATTCAGGTTCGTTTTTTCAGGTGAATGCAGA
>JBAXIL010000061.1:0-3697 GCA_037138355.1 bacterium | reverse complement strand
CTTTAAATAGCTTTGCCTATCCTTATGGTATGTACGATACTGCTGTTAAAAAAGAAGTGCAGAAAAATTATTGCTATGCTTTTGGTGTAAGTGATGATTCAAACAGAGCGACTACTGATAGATATAATCTCAGCCGTTTTGTCTTGTATAAAAATACCACTTTCGGAGAGTTTAAAGAAATTATAAATCATATAAACGGAAAGAATAGAATGAAGTACCATAAGAGATACGAACTCGGTAAGGGCACTGGTTTAAGCAAGTATTTTAAATATGCTAAAGTGAAAGTTTATGAATACAAACCTTATGACGCTAAAGAATGTGTGCTTATAATGCCAGGCTCAAACATGGGACCTGGCTGGAGTTATAAAATTGCTGACAGAATGAAAAAAATAGGCATAAAAACATATATGACAGTTGGCAGAAATAATAATGTCCCGTTTTATAGACCTGATAAAGAAATGAATATTATAACGACTTGGGGACTTTCTGAATATTTAGGAGATACAAAAAAACTTCTTGATTTTGTAGTAGAAAGAGAAAAAAATATTGTCATTTTGGTTTGGGGAGATAGCTTTGATTTGCTCATGGCTGCTTTAGCGATAAATCCTGAATATGAAAATAACATAAAAGGAATAGTAGCTGTGAATCCATCTCTTCGCGGATGGGATGGCAAGCAGGACTCATATAAAAATGCTTATACACTATTTGATAATGCTTTAAGTGAGGGGCAGTATACAAGTGAAAACATGTCTATTTTTCTAAGCATAAAAACGCTTTCTGATATGATGATATTAAAACCGGATTTTATATCTCCTTTTGGAAGCGAGCTTGGATATAAAAATATTACAAATAAAAAATTATTCCTGAAAGTACTTGATAACTTAAATCACCCTGATATGTCAATAAATCTGGATAATAAGAGCTTCTCCATGGCAAGTTTTAAAGAAGCGTTTATGAGACCTATGCCACTATTTTCCATGCTTGAACCTATAAAACTCATTAGAGATATTAATTTTTTAAGATATAATGGATTCAAAGATTCAAGCCTGGGTATTAATAGTCCTGAGGCGGTGACAGTACCTATCGCAGTTTTTTATAATGATGATTACGCACCAAATGCAAACGCACTGAAAGACACTTTTAAAAATGTGTCATTTGATATAAAGCCAGTTGTGGACGGACAGTCCACTATAGAAATACTTTTATCTGATAAGTTTACAAACGAAGCAGAAAATGAAGTTCTGGGTTTTATGAAAAAAACTAATATAAATAAATAAGCTTATGTTAATTAATAATAAAGGAGCTTGAATATGAAAACTAAAATGTTAGCAGTTGCGTTTTGTCTTGTCTTTATTAGCTTTTCTTCAATAAGAGCAAAGGATATTGGGGATTTTAAGTTTTTATATCAAGTAAAAAATAATGAAGCTAAAGTTATGAAAGCTTCTGTGCAGTCAGAACAAGGAAAGTTCTTATTATGGGAAAAAGGAAAAATCATTGCCAAAGATGTAGCCAATGCAAATGGGTGGAACAAATATCTTGATTTTTCGCCAGAAGATTTAGGTATAAGAATGGAAGAAGAAAATGCAGTTAAGATATTAGTGCCAGGAGATATCAATGGTCTAACCTATGATACGAAAAATAAAAAATTAGCTTTTTTAATGCACTTGGGAGATTCTGTCAATAGCTTGCTCGCGATTGAAGATGTTTCAAAGAATAAGGTTGTGTATTCAAACTCTGCTAAAATTCATCCTATGGTGCCAGGCAGAAGAATAGAGTTTATGGCGATTGAGACACTAAACTTACCCGCATGTTTTTCTGACGATGGTAAATATGTGGCTTATGGCGCTTACACATATCTGTATGTTGACAATGTAGAAATTCTTGACTTGGAAAATAGAACAAAGACAGTCATACATAATGCTTCTTCTCCAGTATTTTGGAAAGATAAATTATTTTATCAGGTCAGAGATGAAAAGAAAAAAACTACTTCACTATACAGCACTTCTTTCCCAAAATTAAAAAACGAGTTATTTATTGTCCTTAATGACAAGACAGTCAATACAACTTTTTACAAAGGTATTTACTATGCTATGACCGATACAGGTATATGGGCTTGTGCTTTGGGTGGTGAAAAAAAGTTTATCCAAGTTGCCGATATTAAAGCAGCAGATTTACTAACGGAAAAAGCCACAGTTGGGAAGTTTTTTATTGCGACTTCAGGCAATAAGGATTATATTTATGTCTTACTTATAGTAATGTTTGAAAATAAAATTGAATACAAAATGTACGCTAAAGAAATTATATAAACACTGTTTCATAATTTTATTAGTAGTAAAGTTATAAATCTGGCATATTTTGATTAATGCCTATAAGTGCCATATTTTTAAGGTTGAAAAAGTTTTATGAAGAATGAAAAAAATAATGAAAATATACAAAAAAAATCAGTATAAATCTTTAAAAAGGTAAATAAATATAGGATATAATATTCTTGACACTAATGGGTCAAAATGATATATTCTTTAAAAGAGAGGTGACTTAATGAAAGGAAAAACATTCAGAATTGCAGTTATTATTGCTATTTTTATGTCTTTAATTTCTATTAATTTATTTGCTGAAGCGGGTACTACTTCTGCAGTATTTTTAAAGCTCGAACAAGGAGCAAGACCTATTTCTATGGGTGGCGCTTTTGTTGGTGCGGCTGATGATGTCAATGCAGTCATGTGGAATCCAGCAGGTCTCTCAAAACTCCCAGCATTTCAATTAACTCTCAGTCATACAGTATATTTTGCAGATATGTTTTATTCATATTTGGCTGCTGGTCTTCCAGTAGGCGATATTGGAGCATTTGGAATTGGTGTAGTTTATGTTAATTCAGGAAAAATTAAAAGTTGGGATGTTGATGGAGTTACGCTTCCTGATTTCTCGGCAAGTGATATTGGAGTAAATCTCGCCTATGGTACAAAAATAAATCCTTCGCTTTCACTTGGAATCACTGTAAAACTTTTTAGCGAAACTATAAGCACTCAATCGGCATTTGGCTTTGCAGCAGATTTGGGTGGTATTATTAAACTGCCTATTCCTGATTTACAGGCAGGCGTAGTTATTGCTAACTTAGGTCCAAAATTTGGTTTTAGTGGCGAGGCATTTATGTTGCCTATAGAAATTAAAGCTGGATTAAGCTATACAGGCGTAAAGAATCTTATGATTAATATGGATTACATTCAGCCTATAGAAACCAGAGGCATACTCGCCTTAGGTTTTGAATATTGGTATAAAGATATTATTTCAATACGCATGGGTTATCAGTTCCAGGGAAAAATAGATCCAAATGATCTTTATAATTATGTTGCCAGCCCAGGAGTGCTTGCTGGATTTGTAGCGGGCGCTGGTATAAAGCTTGGCATATATCAAGTTGATTATTGTTACAAACAGTATGGCGTACTTGAAAGCACACATAGAATAGGATTGACGCTTAAGTTCAAGTGATTAGAGGGCCTTGGAATTGAGCATTGATAATATGCAAAATTTCACTCCTTTTAGTGATAATCCATATTGATTTTAATATTTATATTTATGTTTAATAAAAGATAAAAGTATCTTTCAAACATACTTCTGGAGGTAATGATGGCAAGGGTAGTTTTAAAAAATGTAGGAAAAAAATACGGAAATGTAGTGGCTGTAAAAGATGCAAATATAG
>JBAXIL010000060.1:0-3838 GCA_037138355.1 bacterium | reverse complement strand
CTGCTGGAATTGATTTTGAACTTGATTCAGGTTCGTTTTTTCAGGTGAATGCAGATATGCTTGAAAAAATGGCGGCATTTGTGCGTGACAATATAAAAAAAGGTGCAACAGTTCTTGATTTATACGGAGGAGTAGGCGCACTCACACTTCCGTCAAAAGATAAGTTCAGGGAAATATTTGTGGTTGAAATAGATGAAAATGCTTCTGAAAAGCTTCTAGGAATGACGGAGAAAAATAATATAGATAATGTCACGGTTGTTAATGGAAGGGCAGAAGATGCAGTGGACAAGTTAATGAATCAGTACAGGATAGATACTGTGGTTATAGACCCACCGAGAAAAGGTATACACCCAAGAATTATTTCGCAATTAAAAAGAAGCAGAGTGGAAACTATAATATATATTTCTTGTAACCCTGCAAGTTTTGCCAGAGATATTAAGGAACTAAAAGATGGATATTATTTACGGGAGTTAGTACCTTTGGACCAATTTGCTCAGACTTATCATGTAGAAATTATGGCAAAATTAGAAAGAAAGCATGGCGGAAAGTAAAGTTTTATATTAAAAGGAGAAGCAAGTGACTAAAGTTTTTATTAAAACCTTCGGGTGCCAGATGAATGTATATGATTCTGAAAGAATGGCAGGCGTGCTTGCATCAGATGAGTTTGAAATAACTGATGACGAAAAGAGCGCTGAATATGTCATTATCAATACATGCAGTGTGCGGCAACATGCAGAAGACAGGGCTTTGAGTTATATAGGGGCTGCGATAAAAGACAAAAAAGTCATAGTGGCTGGCTGTATGGCAGAACGCATGCAAGATGAACTCATGACAAAGTTTCCGCGTTTGCATGCTGTGGTAGGGACATTTAATTTTTCCAATATTACTTCGGCTATTAATAGAGGAAAGAAAAAGGTTTTTGCCGGTATTACTGAAGAAAAATACCCCATAAAATTAAGAAGAAATGAGAAAATCAGAGGTTATATAACCATAATGCAGGGTTGTGATAATTTTTGCGCTTATTGTATTGTTCCTTATGTGCGTGGTCGTGAAAGAAGCAGGGAAGTTGAAGGCATATTGGCAGAGATAAGACAGTTGGCAACAGACGGTTTTAAAGAAGTTATGTTCTTAGGACAAAATGTTAATTCATTTCTTGATGTAAAATCTGGACTTAACTTCAGTGGTTTATTAAAAAAAGCTGCGGAGATTTCTGGAATAGAACGCTTACGATTTATGACTTCGCACCCAAAAGATTTAACAGATGAACTTATAGAATCTATCGCAGCCACACCAAAAGTGTGTAAACACATTCATTTACCTTTGCAGTCAGGCTCGGATAGAATATTAAAAATAATGAATAGACATTATACTGCGCAGTGGTATTTAAGCAGAGTGAAAAAAATACGGGAAGCCATGCCAGGCGGGGCAATTACAACTGATATACTTGTGGGATTTCCAGGAGAAACTGTTGAAGATTTTCAACAGACTTTGGATGTCATGAGTAAAGCTAACTTTGATTCATCTTACATATTTAAGTATTCCGCAAGGCGTGGTACAAAAGCGGCTCTCATGGAAGATCAGGTAAATGAAAAAGATAAACTTGTGCGCCTGAATAATGTACTTGAATTACAAAAAAAGATGAGTGAAAATATTACAAAGACATATGTAGGCAAAGAAGTGGAAATTATGGTAACTGGTCCTAATACTGTTATAAAAAACATGATGGAAGGCATTACAGATAATAGTAAAAAAGTAATAATAGCAGGTGACAAAAGCATGATAGGGAAGTTTTATAAAGTAAAAATATTAAGTGCTCAAACTGCAATAATGGAAGGAGAGATATTATAATGAAAAAAATAGTTACTATTTTGATAATTATGGTTTGTTTGTCAATAATTGGCAGTGTTTGTTTATATGCTGATGAAGCGGAAGAAAATGCTTACAAGTCAGCTGTTTCTCTTTACGACCAAAAAGAATACACAAAGGCTGCTATTGAGTATGTGACTTTTTTGGACAAGTATCCTACAAGTTTGCACAAAGCAGATGTATTGCTAAAAAGCGCAGAATTATCCGAAAGTATAGAAGGCGCGATAAAATATTATAAAAAAGTAATCAATAATTTTGCGGGATCTGATTTTGAAGCACAAGCCGTATTTGATTTGGCAAAACTTTATTATGCAGAAGGCAGTTATAATAAAGTAAGAAAATATTTAAATATTGAAATATCAAAGTTCCCTACTTCCTCTTGGATTGAAGAGACATATTATCTGTTGATGCTATGTGAGTCAACTGAACGAAATACAACCTTATTTGAAAAAACTTATAATGAGTATAATACAAAAAAGTTTGAAATATTTACAACAAGAGTAAATATGGCTTATGCTGGTTTTGTGTTTGAAAATGGAAAATACGATAAGGCGCTGGCTTTATATAGGGGATTGATAGAAAAAAATAATGGTAAAGACAAATATGTTTATATGCCTTTGGTTTATGTAAATGCAGCTAAAGCTGCTCAAAAGATAGGTGAGACGGCAGGTGCTGATAATTTTATTAAAAAATTAAAAAATAAGTATCCACAATCAATAGAAGCCAAAAGTGATATAAGACTGACACAAAATATAGGAATTGAAGTTAATCAAACGCAAGGGGTAAAAAACCATGATGTGGTAGATTCAACTTTTGCAAAGCAAAAAGGGTTTTACACAATTCAGATAGCTGCTTATTCAAATAAAAGACTATGTGATTTAACAGCTGAAAAAATGATTGGAAAAAAATATGAAGTATTTGTAAAAAAAGATGGAAAGTTTTATAAATTATCTGTTGGAAGATTTGTCAGCAAAAAAGAAGCTGAAGGTTTTGCATTGGAGTTTGTAAAGAAAGAGCACCTAAATAGTTACCTTGTAAAGCAGTCATGGAACTAAAAATACCATAATAATATGGTGTATTCTTGTAAATACAGCTTCGGTTTGACTTTGACTATATATTGGTGTATAATTAGTTTAAGTTAAAGGGGAGAAATATAATGCCTGAAAAAGAATCCGGAAAAGCAACAGAACAAAGAACCCACCCAAAGATTGTTCAAAAAACTTCTAAACTTGTAACAGATAAAGAAGGTAATACTACATATAAAATAAGCTATTTTTCTGAAGATAAAGTTATAAAGACTAATTCTGGGATGGAAGTTTATTGCATAGAAGTGTTGAATAAAAAAGGCATGATAACAAGGTATGAAATATTTGGCGATATACCAGATGGTGAAGTGTCGGAGTATTATGACAATGGAAAGTTAATGGTAACAAAAAATTACATGAACAGTCAAAGAAATGGAGAATATAAGTTATATTATCCGTCAGGAGAATTATGGAAGGAAGGCCGTTTTAGTAATGATCAAATAATACGGCTTAAGACATACACAAAAAGTGGAAAACTTGTTTTGGATAAAATATTTGCAGAAATAATCTCAATATCAACTGGTGATGCTGAAGTCTTTTATAAAAATGGTAGAGAAATTGCACGCTGGGTAAAAGGTACGGATGGCAAAATCAAAAAAACCGGAGAGACCATGGATGGAATAGTAAAATATTATGATGATAAAATATTAAAGGAAGAACATATATATGATGGTGGCAATCTTGTAAATATAAAGACATATAATAAAAGTGGACAACTTGTTATGGAAAGGGTTACAGGAAAAGGCATATTGCAGGAAAGAATGTTTTAATAAATAAAAATTGACAGTTATAGTATATGTGATAATATTTTGGTATAAAAGCGGGGTGGTACTTTAAAAAAGTGCCTGAGATTAGACCCGATGAACCTGACGGATAATGCCGGCGAA
>JBAXIL010000059.1:0-3840 GCA_037138355.1 bacterium | reverse complement strand
TTCGCCGGCATTATCCGTCAGGTTCATCGGGTCTAATCTCAGGCACTTTTTTAAAAGCACCACCCCGCTATTACAACAAAATTTTATCACATATACTATAACTGTCAATTTTTATTTATTAAAACATTCTTTCCTGTGTTATGCCTTTGCCAGTAACTCTTTCCATAATAAGTTGTCCAGTTTTATTATATGTCTTTATATTTACAAGATTACCTGCATCATAAATATGCTCTTCTTTTAATATTTTATCTTCATAATATTTTACTATTCCGTCCATGGTCTCACCAGTTTTTTTTATTTTTCCATCCGTCCCTTTTACCCAGCGTGCAATTTCTCTACCATTTTTATAAAATACTTCCGCATCACCCGTTGATATTGATATTATTTCTGCAAATATTTTATCAAGAATAAGCTTTCCGTTTTTTGTGTATGTCTTCAGCCTTATTATCTGATCATTACTAAAACGGCCTTCCTTCCATAATTCTCCTGAAGGATAATACAACTTATATTCACCGTTTCTTTGACTGTTTAAATAATTTTTTATTACCATTAGCTTTCCATTTTCATAATACTCTGATACTTCACCATCTGGTATATCTCCAAATACTTCATACCTCGTTATAGTTCCTTTTTTATTTAAAACCTCTATACAATAAACTTCCATGCCTGAATTGGTCTTAACTACTTTATCTTCAGAATAATAGCTTATTTTATATGTGGTATTTCCTTCTTTATCAGTTATTAGTTTAGAAGTCTTTTGAACAATCTTTGGGTGGGTTCTTTGTACAGGCGCTTTTTCGGATTCTTTTTCAGGCATTATATTTCTCCCCTTTAACTTAAAACTATTATACATCAATATATGGTCAAAGTCAAACAGAAGCTATTATTGCCTAAATGTGCCTTATTATTATGGTATTTATTAGTTCCACGACTGTTTTACAAGGTAGCTATTTAAATGTTCCTTCTTTACAAAATCCAATGCAAAGCTTTCAGCATCTTTCTTGTTTGTAAATCGTCCAACAGATAACTTATAAAACTTTCCGTCTTTTTTTACAAATACTTCGTATTTTTTTTCAACCATTTTTTCAGCTGTTAAATCACAAAGTCTTTTATTTGAATAAGCGGCTATCTGAATTGTGTAAAATCCTTTTTGCTTTGTTAAAGAGGCGTCTGCCATGTCATGTTTTTTTACTCCCTGTATCTGATTAGCTTCACTTCCTATATTTTGTGTAAGACTTATATCACTTTTGGCCTCCATTGATTGCGGATACTTATTTTTTAATTCTTTCATAAATTTATAAGCACCTGCTGTCTCACCTATCTTTTGAGCAGCTTTAGCAGCATTCACATAAACTAAAGGCATATAAACATATTTATCTTTACCATTATTTTTTTCTATCAGTGATCTATATAAAACCAACGCCTTATCATATTTACCATTTTCAAACACAAATCCAGCATAAGCCATATTGACTCGTGTTGAAAATATATAAAACTTTTTTGTATTATACTCATTATAAGTTTTTTCAAATAAGTTTGTATTGCGTTCAGTTGACTCACATAGCATCAACAGATAATATGTCTCTTCAATCCAAGAGGCCGTAGGAAACTTTGATATTTCAATATTTAAATATTTTTTTGCTTTATGATAATTTCCTTCTGCATAATAAAGTTTTGCTAAACCAAATGCTGCTTGTGCTTCAAAATCAGTGCCTGTAAAATTATTGATTACTTCTTTGTAGTATTTTATAGCAGCTTCTATACTTTCGGATAACTCTGCACTTTTTAGCAGTGCTTCTGCTTTGTGCGAACTTGTAGGAAACTTTTCCAGAAAATTCGCATATTCAAGAGCAGCCTTTGTATATTCTTTTTTATCAAAAAGAGAAACTGCAGACTTGTAAGCATTTTCTTCCGCCTCATCAGCATGTAAAAAGCTACTTCCAATTATTGATAAACTAAATATTATTATCAAAATCGTAACTAATTTTTTCATTTGATTATTTCTCCTTCCATTATTGCAGTTTGAGCACTTATAACTTTTACTTTATAAAATTTTCCTATCATGCTCTTGTCCCCTGCTATTATTACTTTTTTACTATTATCCGTTATGCCTTCCATCATAGTTTTTATTACGGTATTAGGTCCAGTCACCATAATTTCCACTACCTTCCCTACATAGGTCTTTGTAATAGCTTCACTCATTTTTTTTTGTAATTCAAGCACATTGTTCAAACGCGTCAACTTATCTTTTTCATTTACCTGATCTTCCATAAGAGCCGCTTTTGTGCCACGCCTCGGAGAATACTTAAATATGTAGGACGAATCAAAGTTAGCTTTACTCATAACATCCAAAGTCTGTTGAAAATCTTCAACTGTTTCTCCTGGAAATCCCACAAGTATATCAGTGGTAATTGCTCCACCTGGCATTGCTTCTCTTATTTTTTTTACTCTGCTTAAATACCACTCAGAAGTATAATGTCTATTCATTATTTTTAATATTCTATCCGAGCCTGACTGCAAAGGTAAATGAATGTGTTTACACACTTTTGGTGTGGCTGCGATAGATTCTATAAGTTCATCTGTTAAATCTTTTGGGTGCGAAGTCATAAATCGTAAGCGTTCTATTCCAGAAATCTCCGCAGCTTTTTTTAATAAACCACTGAAGTTAAGTCCAGATTTTACATCAAGAAATGAATTAACATTTTGTCCTAAGAACATAACTTCTTTAAAACCGTCTGTTGCCAACTGTCTTATTTCTGCCAATATGCCTTCTACTTCCCTACTTCTTTCACGACCGCGCACATAAGGGACAATACAATAAGCACAAAAATTATCACAGCCTTGCATTATGGTTATATAACCCCTGATTTTCTCATTTCGCCTTAATTTTATAGGGTATTTTTCTTCAGTAATACCAGCAAAAATCTTCTTTTTCCCTCTGTTTATAGCAGCAGTTATATTGGAAAAATTAAAGGTTCCCACCACAGCATGCAATCGTGGGAATTTTGTCATCAGTTCATCTTGCATGCGTTCTGCCATGCAGCCAGCCACTATTACTTTTTTATCTTTTATCGCTGCCCCTATATAACTCAAAGCCCTATCTTCCGCGTGTTGTCGCACACTGCATGTATTTATAATGACATACTCAGCGCTCTTTTCATCATCAGTAATTTCAAACTCATCTGACGCAAGCACGCCTGCCATTCTTTCAGAATCATATACATTCATCTGGCACCCGAAGGTTTTAATAAAAACTTTAGTCACTTGCTTCTCCTTTTAATATAAAACTTTACTTTCCGCCATGCTTTCTTTCTAATTTTGCCATAATTTCTACATGATAAGTCTGAGCAAATTGGTCCAAAGGTACTAACTCCCGTAAATAATATCCATCTTTTAGTTCCTTAATATCTCTGGCAAAACTTGCAGGGTTACAAGATATATAAATTATAGTTTCCACTCTGCTTCTTTTTAATTGGGAAATAATTCTTGGGTGTATGCCTTTTCTCGGTGGGTCTATAACCACAGTATCTATTCTGTACTGATTCATTAATTTATCCACAGCATCTTCTGCTCTTCCATTGACCACTGTAACATTATCTATATTATTTTTTTCTGTCATACCAAGAAGTTTTTCAGAAGCATTTTCATCTATCTCAACCACAAAAATTTCCCTGAACTTATCTTTAGACGGAAGCGTGAGTGCTCCTACTCCGCCGTACAAATCAAGTACTGTTGCGCCTTTTTTTATATTGTCACGCACAAATGCCGCCATTTTTTCAAGCATGTCTGCATTCACCTGAAAAAACGAACCTGAATCAAGTTCAAAATCAATTCCAGCAG
>JBAXIL010000058.1:0-3888 GCA_037138355.1 bacterium | reverse complement strand
CACAGAGCATAATCATCGCGCGTAAAGCATATCTTCCTCTTGTTGAAAATTTCAAATAATCCCCACCTTATTTTACTTCAGTTTTTTTACATTGTATATTTCTTCCGTATAACTAATTATTCATACAATTTCACTAAACAAATCTAAACACCACCAAAACAGTAGTATTATATATTATAAACCTAAAATAATCAATGTTTTTCTCAATAGTTTAATGTTTTTCGATGTTTTATATCATACCAAGTATTTTTCTACCTGTTATTTCCCATTTTTAACCATATCTTTTGTCATCTTTGTTGAGGTATATTTTTTACCATCATCAGTCACGACCAAAATTTCTATGTCTTTTACTTCATCAGCCTTTTTTAAGGCAGCATCTTTACCCATTACAAATAAGGCCGTATCCCATGCATCTGCAGTAGTTGAACTTTCACACATTACTGTCACACTCGCCACACCGCGTGCTGGGCTTCCATTTTTAGGATTCATTATATGGTGATAATTTATTCCGTCTTTAACGAAAAATCTTTCATAATCACCTGCTGTAGTTATTGCCATGTCTTCGGCATCAACAATGCCTATAACACCTTCACCTCTTGGATTTTTTATTCCAACCTTCCATGGTTTTCCAGCAACTGTTCCTATGACATAAATATTTCCACCACCATCAATTAACGCAGATTTTATTCCGTTTGCCCTAAGAAGATCAGCCGCTTTTTGAACCGCATAACCTTTTGCCATTGAACCGAGATCTATTTGTATATATGATTTTTTCTTTATAAGTTTTCTTTTTTCAATAGCAATATATTTATATCCTGTTTTTGAAACGGCATCTTTTATTTCTGCTTCAGTCGGAACTCGATTTGTCATCCCTTTATAAAAACCCCAAGCTCGCATAACAGGAACTATAGTAATATCCAAAGCTCCATTAGTCTTTTTTGAAACATCAAGGGCCAATCTAACAAGATTAAGTATTTCAGGGTCAGAAACTTGCTTTCCTGTCTTATTGAATTCATAAAGCGGCGCGCCAACTTTATGAATTGTAAACTTTGCCTCAACAGCTTCCATGGCATCAAAAGATTTATCGATTATAGGTATTACTTCTTTGCCGCCAATTACTTTGATACTGCAGAGCGTATCCATTATAAACCTAGTCCTTACCTGCAGCGGTGGTTCCATAAATCTTTTAAACACAGTAAATCCGGATAACATAATAACAACAACAATTACTGTTATAATAATTTTTTTCATTCTATTACCTTCCCTTTTATCAGAATATTTTAATGACCCGGATTATATCACAAAAACACTCTTCAATAAACACTCAGCAACATTAAAAAAGAAGTAAACATAAAGAACATCAATAAAACTCTATTCTTTTTTACAACTTTTAATTACTTCTTATTTTACTGCTGGTATTGCTTCATTATAAACAAGCAAAGCCCTTTTAACAGCAATTGAAACTGCTTTTGAACTTACAGTTGCTCCGCTTATGGCTTTTATGTCTTTGCCTACTTCCACAGCATCAACATTACTTTTCCCCACATACTGTCCCAAAAAGTTTTGTGTCTTAACTGCTGCGCCTCTTTTTTCCTGCATTGAAATTATTTCCAGACCCTTTACTTTTCTAGTTGCTTTATCTATGGATACGGCTATTTTTATTGGAGCCCACTTTCCCTGCTGTTCTTCTATTACCACCGATAGTACTTTACCTACATAAATTGTACACACATTTTTAACTGGCTGTTTTGTTCCCATAGCGGTTTGTATCTTTGTCGCTTGACTTTCCGTCAAAGTTATTGACATTGCCTTCAATCCTTCTTCCTGTGTCAGGTTTTTTACTGAATCTGCTTCTGCTGCAAAAAGTGCTGTTGTAAATATTACTGCTAAAATCGTAATTAGAAACTTTTTCATCATTCTTCTCCTTTTCAATTTTTATTTTTTTCTATAAGTCCATATAATAATTTATAAATTATCTGGATAAAGGGACGCCTTTTTAAAGGCGCCCCTTTCCCAGTATTGTATCATTTAATTAAAATGTTGACCTTACACCCAAGAAAGGCCTTGTATAAACTGTTGATGCTTTTCCATCAGCAGTTCTCCAATCTTCTACATCAAGTTGAAACTGAACCATTGTTGCATCTGTAAGATAAATATCAAATCCTGATGTTGAACCTAAATATCTTACAGGAACATCAACACCCTGTCCACTCTGACTATCCATTGCAGATTCCTGCATAGCGTAAAGTTTCAACCAAGGAAGTACTTTATATGTAGCCTTCACATAATATCCTTCTGAAAGAAGATCTTTTCCGCTTTTATATCTTTCTTTTTTGCCTTTTACAAACTCTCCTCTAATACCTATATTTTCCCAGTTATACATAAAACCAGCCGACCATTTTGTCCATGCATTATGCTCTGTAACTTCGTATCTTGATCCATATATAGACCCTAATGCCGTAAGTCCATTCCAAGTTGGTTCTATATGAATCATTGCTCCCGGCTCATTATTTATATCAAAAGCTCCTAATTCTGTTCCGCCGTTTAAGTAATACATATATACAGGCAATGTCATTTCGCTTATTTCAAACGACTTACTAATTTCTATACCATTATCGTGCAGTGAACCTAAATTGTCATTAGTTGCAAATTTTCCTCCATTAGGCGATTCTTCCCAAAACATTTCCGATCCGTATTCCAAAGTAAATTTTGGGTGAACCTGTCCAACCTGCATTTCAAAGTCCATAGGCAATTTTACTATCATACATGCTTTGCCGTGCCCAAAAGCAGAAAATACATAATCAGTTCCTGTTGTCGCAGCAGCAGCAGTATAAGTCACTAATTTCGGTGTTGCACCTGAACTTGCCGAAAATTTTGGATCTACTTCAAAACTTAACCACTCATTTATCTTTGCATCTATAAAAAGATCCAATTCCCTGAAACCTATTCCATAAGATTTTTCAATACCTACCTGCGAACCATTTGCGCCACGCATGGTTGCAACTGGCCTATCAAACAAAGTCATTTTGATGTGACCGCCGACACTTACTGATGGACCCTCTGTTGTAGCAGTTTCTCCTGCAAAAACAATAGCGGAAGACATTAATAATAAAGCTACTGCAAAAACTGTAAATATTTTTCTTAACATTTCAAATTCCTCCTAATTATTTTTAATTTCTGGAACCGAACTTCTTTTACTCCACCTCCTCAATTTTTTTTACAAAATATTTTTTTAACCACATTTCGTACAAAGGCGTAATTAACATAAAAAATGACGCCAATCCCAATAGCATTCCAGACAGTATCATGAGCACTGCCCAAGGTCTTCCAACAAAACGAATCAACCAAAATGAAGCATTGGCTATTAATACAGCCACAAAAGAATCCACAAGAACAAGTTTTTTTAACCAGTATGGAAGCGTTTTAGTAAATAAAAATGGCAGTGCCATTAAAAAAAACATCATGCCCATTGCCCCCATATGTGTATGTGCGATACCTGCAATCTCCTTAAAATCAGGTGCAAATATCTGCTCTGCCTCATTTCCGTTATACCGGTCAGCTACCCCTTTATAAGTCATTCCTGTATTAGCATATACATTTAGTATCGCCAAACAATAAGCAAACCCCATAACAATAATAAACATAGACAACCAAATCTTTACCATTTTCGGCAATTCGAGTAAATCCACCTTGTTCTCAAAATTTTGCATTGCTTTATCCATTTTATCTTCTCCTTTTCAATATTTTATATTTCCGTTTGTCTATATAGTGAAACTATAACCGCAGACACTATTAAAATAGCGCTCGTCAAGCCCTTTTTTTCTTCTTTTGTATATTTTTTTACGAGAACCATTGCTTTGTCCCAAAACTCCGGTACCGACATCCACG
>JBAXIL010000057.1:0-4065 GCA_037138355.1 bacterium | reverse complement strand
TTCAGGACGACTCGCTTTCCGCTCGTCATCCTGAGCCTGTCGAAGGATGGCTGCCCGGGCAGGATTCGAACCTGCATAACAGCCTCCAAAGGGCCGCGTCTTACCATTGGACGACCGGGCAACAATAAAAAAAATCACTATCTAAAAGTTAAAACATTATACTACAAATCAATACAAATACAAAAGATTTATTTAGATAAATACAGAATGGAGGAGTTACAGGGACTTCCTATTGTCTTAGCTCTATTACAGGGGCTTTGAGTCATTACCTGTTTATTGTGCTCTTGTCTCGGGAGTTTGTTTAGTTTCGTAGAATTTTTCAAGGACCTTGCCTTCTATATTCTTTCTCATTTCGTTATTAAGTGGATGTGCTATATCCTTAAATGTTCCGTCAGATAACTTTCTGCTCGGCATAACAACAAAAAGTCCGTTCTTGCCGTCTATCACTTTCAAACCTCTTACCACAAAAGAACCATCAAAAGTAATTGAAGCATACGCTTTCAACTTCTGTTCATCTGACTCACTCTTTCCCCTTGGAAAAACTTTTACTTCGGTGATTTCCATTCACAGACCTCCTGTTATAGCATTCATATCGAGTGCGCAAGTCCGACATAACTACCTTTCCACTGAGTTCTTATTTTCTTATACGCAATAAGAGCCGCCTGCCTTGAATCAAATAATGCAAAAACAGCACTGCCACTACCACTAAGACAGGCATCTATACAATCTTGTTTAAGCAAACTATCCCTTACTTCCTTTAAAATTGGATACTTCTCATATATTACAGCTTCAAAATCATTATAAAGAAAATTGTATTGCCCCTTTTTGTACCCATTTATAATATTAGTGTATGCTTTGCCATTTGTCAAATTATTTTTTGAGTCATACCATTCATAAGCACTTTTCGTGGCTACTTTAACTGTTTTATGGACCACAACTACATACCAAAGTACTCGCTTTCTGGCATAAGCCCTGATCTTCTCGCCTTTACCTGTCACAAAGGCAGGTTTGCCATAAACAAAAAACGGCACATCTGCCCCACACTCAAACCCTATTTTCGCCATGACTTTCGTACTGATTCTTAGCCCCAAGATTTTGTTCAAAGCAAGGATTGCAGTTGCCGCATTACTACTGCCCCCACCCATTCCAGCACCATTTGGAATATGCTTGTAAAGTGTTATTTTAACTCCAACAATGACTTTATATCGTTCGAGCATTAGTTTAACAATTCTATAAATTATGTTATTTTGTGGCTTTATTTTCAATTTATTAAAGCAATCTATCAACTCTATTCCGCTTTTCTCAGTGATTTCCACATCCAAAATATCATACAAAGATATTGGGTCAAACACAGATTCTATATTGTGGTAACCGTCCTTCAAATCCTTATTCTTAATTTTCAAGACAAGGTTCAACTTGGCTGGGGATAAGAATATCATTTAGCCACCTTCTTCAACTCATCAAGCTTTCTTTGGACTGTGTCCCCTAATGTCGGACCGAGTTTCAGGGATTTCTCGTAATAGTCAGCTGCCTTGGCTGGCTGATTGAGTTTGGCATAAACATCACCTATATGTTCATAAACGGTAGCGTCACCCTTGCCAATTTCCTTCTGAATTACCTCCGATGCCTTCAAAAGAGCCGTCAGCGCCTTAGAATAGTCACCTTTCTTGTAATACACCCAACCCAAAGTGTCAAGAAAGTACCCATTATCCTTTTCCACTCCCATAGCACTTGTGACCATGGCATATGCCTCTTCCAAATTGATGCCTCTGTCAGCATAAGTATAGCCAATATAGTTATTCGCTTGTGCATTATTTGGATTGTTTTTTAAAACAAGCTTAAACTCTGCTACGGAATTATCAAAATCTTTTAATTTATCATAAGAAGTGGCAAGATCAAAATGAAGTTTTTCAGATGTAGGAAATTTTAGGATTCCACTTTTATAAACCTCTACTGCCTCTTTATACTGGGCATTATCATAGTAACACTCAGCTAAAATAGTGTAAAAATCTTCAATTTCTGGATTTTCTTTTAGTTTCGCCTTGAAAATTTCTATAGCTAAATCATATTTCTTCTGTTCTCCATAAATATACCCCATATGAAAGTAGGCATTCACATACTTGCCATCTATGGCAACTACTTCCTTGAACTTTTCAAGTGCTTTATCATATAACTTCTGCTGTTCTAATGTTAATCCGATATAATACTTAGTAGAAGCATCTTCTGGCTCTAACTTTTCTACCAAACTAAGGGTTTCTAATGCTTTATCGTATTTTTCAACCTGAAAATACATTGTGCCAATAGAGTATAGTATATCTTTATCCCCAGGATTTTTTGATAATAACTTTTCATAAATGCTAATGGCTTCTGCAAAATTCTTATTTCTGTAATAAACTTCTGCCGTGTCCTGTAAAGCAATTATGTCATCTGGTTTTAGTACAAGATAATTTTGGTAAATCTTCAATGCCGCCTTGAAATCACCAGTGACTTCATACACTCCAGATAACGCTATATAAGGTTTTAAATATAATGGTTCTTTTGCAATAGCTTGTTCAAAATATTTGATTGCCTTGTCATAATTTTCTTTGCCTGCATACATAAGTCCGATATTGTAATAAGGTGCCGCTACATCTGGAGATAAAGCCAAATTTTTCATAAATAATGACTCTGCAGTTTCCTCATCATTTTGTTTATAGGCAATTACTCCAAGATAAAAATACGCTTCGGATATCAGTGGATCTATCTTAATTACGCGTTCTAAAAGTGCCTGTGCTTCATCGTAAATACCTGCATCAAGCCGCAGCTTACCAGCGAATAAAAGCATATCTGTATTGTATGGATCTTCTACAAGTCCTTTTTCAATTGTGGTTCTCATAGCTTCTGTATCGCTTTTCAAACCATAGAGATAGACCATTTCTTTATATATAGCACCTGGAGCATAGGAATATTTAGCTGCGACTTTATAATAATCTATAGCATAGTCCTCTTGATTTGCGAGTGACATAATATATGCAATACCATAATACAAATATGATATTGCTGATTGATATGGATTTACTTCAGCTTGTGGGCGATTTGTTTCAGCAGGATTCATATATGTTTTTACTGTGGCACAACTTGAAGTTAAAGCCATAAATATAATAACAAAACCTATTATTAATCTCTTATTTATTGTATTTTGATTCTTTAACATTTGCTGCATAAACATACTTCCCTTCATTTATGATACTTCATAATTTGATTATAGACCAATCATCCAATATTTATCAAGTCAAAACTGGCACCATACTTTTGCTTTATCATAAGTATTAACTGTTCTTTTTTCGCGGTGTTAGTTCCATAACTTTCAGAGATTAAAGAAAATGCCGCCTCGCGAGCAAGTTCAAGAAGCTGTTTGTCTTTTAATATGTTTGCCATTTTAAACTCTGGCAATCCGTGTTGCTTCGTTCCCATGAACTCACCTGGACCTCTTATCTCAAGGTCTGCTTCTGATATTTTAAAACCATCCTGTGTCTCTGCCATAATAGCAAGTCTCTTAAATCCATCTTCAGTGCGTGGGTCGCCTACAAGTACGCAATATGATTGCTTTGTGCCTCTACCAACTCGACCTCTTAACTGGTGGAGTTGTGATAAGCCGAAGCGTTCTGCATGCTCTATGACCATAACCGAGGCATCTGGTATGTCTATACCGACTTCTATAACTGTAGTCGCCACGAGTATATCTATTTCTTTATTCTTAAATGCTGCCATTGCCGCATCTCTATCGACTTTATCTAATTGTCCGTGAACAATCGCAGTTTTGTAATCTTTAAATCGTAAAGCAAGATGTTTCTGCATTTCTATTGCTGATTTAAGGTCAAGCTTATCAGACTCATCAACAAGCGGATATACCATATATATTTGTGATTTTTCTTTAAGTTTATTTTCAAGAAAGGAATATAATTTAATCGTTTGATAAGATTCTATGACTATAGTTTCTATGGGTTTTCTACCTGGGGGAAGTTCATCTATGACAGATATATCAGTGTCCCCATAAACCGAAAGCGACAGCGTTCTGGGTATAGG
>JBAXIL010000056.1:0-4351 GCA_037138355.1 bacterium | reverse complement strand
TTTTCAATAAAATATAGACAGGCTAAGGGTTACAGTGTTTTCTTGCAGAAACTATATAAGTATATGCTTTTGAGGGATAACTGTTCCTTTTTGTTGGGGACAGTTATACTAAAAATGATTAGTGTATATTTTTTTTAAGGAAAATACACTACCTGTTTCTTACTACACTTCGTTTTGTTATACCCTGTTACTGACGTTTGGGTAATGAAAATACAATTATTAAGTGTTGACAATAATTTTTGCACAAATAACTGAAGCTAAAAACTGCAATGAACTACGGGATGTATTCTGCCTGTAGCGAGCAACATCCCTACTTTTATAGGCTGTTCATAGTGGCGCAGTCTTGCCCAATCATTCTCCCGCTGGTTTTGGGGATTCAGAAATCAGATACAATACAACCTGTTGTGGAGATAATGAAGATTCATTTCAACTTGCCGTTTTGCCCTATAGAGTACTATCTGAATAGGTTTTTTTACAACCAAAGCTCACTATTTTATCGTTTTTAATTTTTTGGATGCTGTAAGTGTATTGTCTTTCAGATTCTTTTTTGGATTAAAATATTGCAATACACTACTTTACAGCGCATATATTCTTAAGAATATGCCCGTTGCACCATAGTGCAATGCATGTTTCCTAAAGGATATGCCTGTTGCACCATGGTGCAGTCAATATATTCTTAAGGATATGCCCGTTGCACCATGGTGCAGTCAATAAATTCTTAAGAATATGCCCGTTGCACCATGGTGCAGTCAATATATTCTTAAGAATATGCCCGTTGTACTATGGTGCAGTGAGTATATTCTAAGTAATATAGTCGCTGTAAATTGCAAAAAGGAATCATTTTTCGGTTATAAAACGCATTTCATAACAAGTTTTATTGGTTGCTTATTTTTTTAACCCACATTGCAGTTATCCGGAATAGAAATGTGTGTTTACTGGGTTTACATGATTTTCAGTTTTAGTTAGGGGGACTACAAATTTTCTCTGACAGAATGGTCTTTCTTTGTATTTCAATGCTGTATAAATTTCTTTTACTATAGCTATTGGTTCGGTACATCTTCTGATGATAATTTCCTGATCATCTTCATTTTCCATTTTAACTGTACCCATCTTTTGGGTGTTCATGGTACGAACTATTTCTTTCCATTGATGATTGATTCCTTTCTGTTTCAACTGATAGCGGATCGTATTCACTACCCAATAAGCCAGTAACCCCAGATGAAGATGTGCCATAGCTGCATCATCGTTCTTATGGTATATTGGACGTAGATCTAAATCTGTTTTCAGTATTCTAAACGTGGCTTCTATTTCTCTAATGGTATTATAGATTTCCCATTGAACTGCTTCATCCTTTTCATCCAGGCTGGTACGCAACAAATAGTATCCGTCTTTATTTTCAACAGTCTTTCGTTCCCAGTTTACTGCAGTAACAATCCCTTTTTCATCGGTATCTGTTGTTATTTTATACTGTTGTTGAATAGAAGGATACCTTTCTTTGAGTCTTCCGATACGCTCCCATACCTTTTCCTGCTTTTTGGTCCCGCTTTTTTTAGCAATCCCCAGCTTTACCTGTTCTAATCCCTGTTCAAAGCGTTGCACACTACTGTTACTCATCGAAGTTTCTTTGAGTTCTTTTGCAGGGCTATGCACCTGCAACCAGTTGTCGGTACTGCCCTCCACAACAACTTTTCGTAGCGTAATGAGCTGTCCTTTATTGTCTTTTACCGTTACTGGTGTGCTGGTGGAGTCAACTGTATAATTCTTTAGTCCTGAACGGGACACACACATATAATCAAACCCTTTTTCTTTGAGCAGGATGAGGTTATCTTCTGTGGCTATACCAGCATCTAAAACTACAGTGGGCTTACGTTTGGAGGATGAAGTACGTTCAGACAGGTCTTCTATTATCTTAGATAAAGTAGCACAATCAGCAATGTTGCCCTCAAATATCTGTGAATACTTCAGGAAGCCTTCTGTGTTTACCACTACTGCCAGTACAACCAAACGGGCATCACTTCGCTTTTCCTTACTACGTCCAAACTTAGCTATCTTGCTGCTTCGCATAGAGCCTTCAAAATAAGTATTTGTCAGGTCATACAGAATTATCTGATCTTTGAGATCAAACAACGTATTGGTACGTTTGCTCAGATGCTTTTCCAGGGTATCTTTTACCTTGTACAAATCAAGACTGATACCATACAGTTTATCTTTGGTAACCTTAGTTGCAGGGTAACCAGTCAGCTCGCAAACGGCTGAATTATCTTTTATCCAACGGCTTGTACATAGTTCAGAAGCAGGGTAAGCTGCACGACTGATAATATGAGTAACTGCAAGGTTTATCTGTTCTTCGCCCCAACCTTCTTTTTCCAGTAAATCTGCTACACCAAGCTGTCCCAAAGCCTGATGGCACAACCATTCTGTTCCCAGCTCCCTGAAATCTTCCAAGCGTACATTATCCATATCAATACGCTGAATGTCTTTTGCAGGGTTCACTACTCCTTTCTTTTCCTGTAACTGCAAAAAAAAGGATTGTGCAAGTGCCTCCACTTTTGCATCAGGAATGAAGAGGCTTCTAATACCCGTTCTAGCCTGTTTTACCAGTTCGTTTATCCTAATACCCAGTGCTTTTTTTTGTTCTACAGTCTTCAGGTTGCTCAGTGAACCTAAATGTAAAAGAGTTTCATGTTTTACAGTATTACCTGTACGGTAACTTTCGCATAAGCGGTATTGTGTGGTATAACCACCAACAGCATCCGTCTTCTTGAAAATTACTTTAATAAACATACCCTGCAAAAGTCAGAACACTTACAATAATAGCAAAATGGCTACTGGGGGACTACAACCCACTTTTGAGCAAAAAAGGGCACTTTAGGGGGTATTTTCGCATCAAAACACTAGCTTTCTTACCTAACATTAACACTTATCCCCTCATATTTAACAAATTGAAGAAAATGACCTGCAATGTGGGTTAAAGGGTTTAAGAGATTTAAAACGTTTGACATCGTTTAAATCGTTTAAGGTTAAATACAAATACAGTGGGGAAAATTGATGATATGCTAATTTTATTGCATGCAATTTTAAACAAGTAAGTGCAGCAACATGCTGCAAAAGATTACGGAACAGGCAAAGCCAGTTCCGAGTGGCACCCCACTTTTTTTTGTATGCTGTTACGAGAGGGGGGAGATATTCACCTAACAACAGATAAATGACTATGTCTAACGTAGTCATTTTTACCGGTTGAATATTTTAAATATAAATTCCTTTGCTTTGTACTCTTTGATATATTGATATATAAACTATTCAAATATAAGAAAGAAGGATTTAGATTTAACTATGTAATTGATATTTATGATAGTAACAAATGGAGTTTTTGAAAATTAAGTATGTATGGTTACAGAAGAGCAAATAAACATATTCAAATCTCTTTTTAAAGGGCGTGAAGATGTGTTTGCAACAAGAGGGGAGAAAGGAAATAAAAGTGGGTATATGCCTGCTTATTATTTTGACCCATATTTATTTCGTGTATTTAAAATGAAGGGTGGTACTTTTCAGAATTACCCTGACAAGACATATTTATCTCTTACCAATCAGCAAATAATTAAACATCTAAATGGAGAACAACAAATTGGAGTTTATCCATTATTGAATGATAACACTTCCTGGTTTTTGGTAGCAGATTTTGATAAAGAAAACTGGGTTGAACAATGCAGGCGTTTTATAAAAGAATGTGACAAAAATAATATTCCATCTTATCTGGAACGCTCACGCTCTGGTAAAGGGGGACATGTATGGATTTTCTTTAATCAACCTTTTCCTGCATTTAAAAGTAGAAAAATATTTCTTTTCATTTTAGAACAAGCAGGTATATTTTCTGTATATGATAAGAGTTCTAGTTTTGATAGATTGTTTCCAAATCAGGATTATCTTTCGGGTAAAGGATTAGGAAATCTAATTGCATTGCCTTTATTTAAGAAGACTTTTGAACTAGGTAATAGTTGTTTTATTAATGCCGAAACATTAGAACCCTTTAGTAATCAATGGGAATTTCTGAGTAGCATAAAGAAAATTGAAACTAATGTTCTTGATAAAATATTTATAGATATTTCAGATGTTGATGAAAGTCAAACACTATTGGGAAATAAAGCACTAAGTAGCAAACTAACGATTACATTGAGCAATGTTGTTTCTATTAATAGAGCTTGTATAAATGGATTATTGAGAGAGTTTCTAAAAGATGAATTAAACTTTTCTAATTCAGAGTTTATTATCAAGAAAAAATCAGGAAGAAATACATTTGGTACAGAACGTTATTTTAAATTTATTGAAGAAAAGGAACATGCTGTAACTATAC
>JBAXIL010000055.1:0-4451 GCA_037138355.1 bacterium | reverse complement strand
AAGGAGATAGGAGAAAGTAGAAGAGATATGAGAAAGTAAAAGTGAATCCGACATATGGATCAAAGGATTCAGAAAGGAGATAGGAGAAAGTAGAAGAGATATGAGAAAGTAAAAGTGAATCCGACATAGCATGAATATGGTTTCCAACTGTCTAAACCCAAGACACACATTGCTCATACTTCAATTATAAATAATACACTTGACAAGGATTTATTAATCTTGTAAAGTATATGCATATAAGCGCATAAAGGTATTAAAGATAAATGGAGGTTATATGGAAAAGGCAATCAATATATTCAGTGCTTTATCTGATGAAACCAGAATACGCATGATAAAGTTGTTAGAAAATGCTGGAGAAGTATGTGTGTGCGATATTATGAAGGCATTGGATATATCGCAGACAAGGGCATCGCGAAATTTAAACATATTAAAGGCCTCTGGCTTAGTAATAGACAGGAGAGATAAGTTCTGGATATATTATAAATTGAATAAGTTTACAGCAGAAGCATGTTGTGGGGATGTTCTGAAAGTGGTTCATAAGTGGTTGCATGTAAATGATGTTATATCAAAAGATAGAGCAAGGTTAAAAAATGTTATGAAGCATAATAAAAAGGAGAAGAAAAATGATTAAAGTATTTGGAATTGCTTTGGATAGGTTGATAAGGGGATTTGTTGGTGTTTTGCTTGTTATTGTTGGATTCTTAAATCATAGCAGTGAACATGTATTCTTTTTAACTATAGGAGCAGTTATGATAATTACTGCTATAACAGGCGCTTGCGCTTTTGGAACATCGTGTGAAGTTAAATCTGTTAAGGTGAAAATAAAAGAGGAGGAAATCAAGTAATGGATAAGTATGTAGAAATAGACCAAAAGCTCTGTACTGGCTGTGGGGCATGTGTAAAAATGTGTCCTGCACAAATATTATACATTGATAAAATAACAAAGACAGCAAAAGTCACAAATGATAAAGCCTGTGATAGATTGGCTGGTTGTATGAGAGTTTGCAAGGTTGGCGCTATAAAGGTAAATAGGCAGACAGTATCGTTTGGTAGTTTATTCGGATTCTAAAAACACAGAGGTGAAATAATGGAAATAATAGTAGATGATGTAAATTATAAAGAAGAGGTTTTACAATCTGAGTTACCAGTATTGGTGGATTTTTGGGCGGCTTGGTGTATGCCTTGCTTGGCTATAGCTCCCACGGTGGCGCAATTAGCAAAAGAGTATAAAGGTAGAATTAAGGTATGTAAGATTAATGTTGATGATGCGGGAGTGACGGCAGGTAAGTGCCAAATACAGAGTATACCAACCATTGCGATATATGTAAAAGGAGTAGAAGTGAAACGCGTAATTGGAGGCCTTCCTAAAGCACAATTAGAAAGTCTGTTAAAGCCATATCTTGACATTAAAAAATAAGCCGAGTAGTATTATTAATGACGATTCTGAATAGAGAGGAGGGACATATATGCTGAAACAAAATGAAGGTAAAGTCGACAGAATTATTAGAGTAGTAATTGGAGTAGTACTTGTTGCTGCAGGATTTTTTGTAAGTGGCGTGACTGCAATTGTGTTGTGGGTATTAGGAGGAATTGCGCTTTTTACTGCAATTACCGGATTTTGTCTTTTGTACATGCCTTTTGGTATCAGTACAAATAAAAAGAAATAGTTCTATTTGAGTTGTTAAAATATTCAATCAATATTAACCATAATTTGGGTTAATTTTTGGAGGCATAATTGAAATTATCAAGTGAAGAAATAAAAAATAAAAAAAAAGAAACAGTACTCATAATAGGGGCAAGTAATAAAACTGAGCGATATTCAAATATGGCGCAAAAAGTCCTTCTGAAAGATGGTCACAAGGTTATGCTCTTTAATCCAGCTATAAAAGAAATTGAAGGTATAAAAGTTATAAATGATATGAAGGATATAAAAGGTGAGATAGAAACTATAACGCTTTATGTTGGACCAACAAGACTTGTGCCTATGATTGATGATATAATAAAATTAAATTCTAAAAGAATTATTGCAAATCCCGGAACTGAATGTGAAGACATGCGTCGTGCGTGTGAATTAGCAAAAATAGAATATATAGAAGCATGCACGCTTGTTATGTTGTCAACTGGGCAGTTCTAAAATAGGAGAATATTATGAGTGTTTTTGATGAGCGTGCAAAAGAATGGGATAAACCAGACAGGATAAAGATGGCTGAAATTATTACCAGTTGTATACTGGCTGGTCTAAATCCAGATCGCAATATGATAGGCGCGGATTTTGGAGCTGGAACTGGGTTGGTTACGCTGGAAATAGCAAAAAGAGTAAAACACATTACAGCTATAGATAGTTCAGAAGGTATGCTTGGTATTTTGAGAGAGAAAATAAGTGTAAATGGAATAACTAATATTAATACTGCGGCAGTGGAAATTGAGTTAGGTGCTACAGGTTTTAAGGAACTTGATTTTATTGTCAGCTCTATGGCTATACATCATGTAAAAAATATTAAAACATTAGCAGAAGTTTTCTATTCTATGCTGAAGTCTGATGGAAAGATAGCTCTTGCTGATCTTGACAAAGAAGATGGAAGTTTTCACTCTCAAAATCCTGTTGGTATATGGCATAGTGGTTTTGATAGGGAAGAGCTTAATGATATATTCAGCAAGGTAGGATTTAAAGATATAAAATTCACAACGGCCCATAATAGTCCAAGAAAGTCTGAAACAGGAGAAATAAAGCTTTATCCAGTATTTCTCCTGCTCGCGAAAAAATAATTAAATAATATTTGACTTATTTTGATATATGCTATATATTTGAATATGCGAATATATGGTATATATATAAATAAATAATGGAGGCTTTTATGAAAGAACTGGTTAAGGCTTTTAAAGCACTTTCTGATGAAACGAGATTAAAAATATATAAGCTTGTGCTTGATAAACCAGACATCTGTGTTTGTGAGATAATCAAGGCTTTAAAAATGTCTCAGACAAGGATATCAAGGAATTTATCAACATTAAAAAATGCAGGGCTGGTAGAAGCTCGTAGGGAAGGTATTTGGCAGCATTATACAGTTTCAAAGGATAATGTGGCGGCCGTGGATATTAAAGCTGCTGTCAATAAACATGTTAAGCTTATCTCCCCAGGAGGCAACTGCAAATGAAGAATAAAATAGAAAACAAAAGTGTAAAGTTTAACAAAAACATTAAAATCATCACAAATGTAATATTGGCGGCTTTCATGATTGCAAGTGTTACTTATGCTGTGGTTCGGGAAATAAAGGCAAAAAAAGAAGCCCTATTGGTTGCACAAACACCAATTGTTTCTGAAAAAACAGAAAGTGTACAAGCAAATCCTCTTAAGCCGAAAGTATTCGTTTATTATCTACATGCTACAGGGAGATGTTCTAACTGCATTAAAATAGAGAAATGGACAAAAGAAACAATTGATAAATATTATATTAAAGAACAAAAAGAAGGGAAGCTCGAATTTAATGTTTACAATGTTGATGAAGGGACATATACACATTTCAAAGATGATTATAAACTGGTTACAAAATCAGTTGTTTTATCACTTGTTAAGGGCGGCAAAGAACAAAAATATGAAGTATTGAGTGGAGTTTGGAACAATTTGAATGATGCAAATGCTTTTTATGCTTATGTTAAGGAAAAAACTGATGGATATCTAAAGGAAGCAAATTAATGGATTTTGCACTGTATATATTGACAGCGCTTTGGCTTGGTATTCTTACATCTATAAGTCCTTGTCCGCTTGCGTCAAATGTAGCTGCTGTAAGTTATATATCAGGAAATCTTAAAGTTAAGAAAACAGTTGTTCTGTCTGGATTATTATACTCACTTGGTAGGGCGCTTGTGTATTCTATAGTTGCTTTTGTAGCAGTTCGTTCGGTTGAATCACTTCCAGGAATTGCTGATTTTTTGCAGAAGTATATGAATAAAGTACTTGGATTTTTCATCGTTATTATAGGAATGTTTTTGTCAGGTCTTATTAATTTAAATATGCCTTCACTTTCTGTTCCTGAAAGTTGGCAGAATAAATTTGCAACAGGTGGACCAGCTGGTTCTTTTTTACTTGGGGCCTTATTTGCTCTGGCCATGTGCCCAGTTTCTGCGGCTATTTTCTTTGGTAGTTTAATACCACTTGCCATTAAAGCAAAGTCAGCATTTTTATTGCCAATGGTTTATGGATTTGGAACAGGGGCTCCAGTTGCTGTTTTTGCTATTGTGGCTATTTTTGGAGCTAAAAGTATTGCGAAGTTATACAAAAAAACATCTGCGTTTGAAAAATATGCACAGATTATAACGGGTGTGATATTTATATTGGTTGGAATATACTACATTTTAAGATATGTTTTTGGAATAATTTAAAAGAGGGTAGATTATAATGATAAAACTTTTTGCGGATTGGATGACTTATGGAGTATTTAAAATTAGTAAGG
>JBAXIL010000054.1:0-4969 GCA_037138355.1 bacterium | reverse complement strand
GACAAATATTCAGATGCAGTCATAGCCAAAGTGGCTGCAATCCCTGTAATCACAGCAGTAAAACCAATCAATTTGGCATCACGAAGTGCAAAAGTAAGCCCTACTACCACACCTGTTAATTCTTCCAAAGCATTATTTACAGCAAGTACCATAGAGCTTAAGTATTTTAGTTTTCCTTCGTCTATCATATGTATTAGGTCATGTTCATGACTTAGCTCGTCATTGGTTATCGATTTTAGCTGTGGCATGTCATTTAAAACTTTAGTATATACTTTATGAGCGGAGTTTTCTCCAGCTTCCATAAGCTTTATGGCAAAGGTAGGACCAAAAGTGTTTGCCAAAAATAGATAAAATGAAACTTTGAACTTATCTGGGCCTACATCTTCACCTGTTATATTTTTAAATCGCGCATAATGCCCCGCTTCATCTTTAGCAATATGCATGAAAATCTCAGCATTTTTACCCTTTTGTGACTTGCCAAGATTTGAATATATATTAAATTCTGTCATTTCGTTTTTTTGAAATTGCATTATTTGTTTTTTTAATTCAACAGTTAATTCCATAGTTATCCTTTTTTATTGTTCTTACTTCCTCTTTTTGTTATTGCCACTCCAGCTTTACATTCAGGACAATCTTTTTGTTCATAAGAAGTCACATCTATCCTTGCGAGTGCGTATGTCTCTCCAGCACCAAAATCAATATCTTTACCACTACGGTTAATCAATAAACCAGTGCCTACTATCTCACATTTATAATTTGCTCTTAGCTCTTCAATCAATTCCATTACCGAACCGCCTGTCGTCACTATGTCTTCTACTATCAGGACTCTTTCACCTTCTTTTATATCAAAGCCCCTTCTTAACTTCAATTTTTCTTCTTCTCTTTCCATAAATATGCCCCTGACCCCCAGCTGTTTTGCCGTTTCAAAAGCAAGTATTATTCCACCTATGGCCGCTCCAAGTACCACATCCACTTTTTTTGATTTAAAATGATTTGCTATTTGCTTGCAAAGTTTTTCTGTTGCCTTTGGATTTTGAAGTACAGCAAATTTCTCCAAATATATTGCGCTATGCTTTCCTGAAGTAAGTAGAAAATGCCCTGCTAATAAAGCATTAGCTTTTCTGAAAACATTTAATATCTTTTCATTATTCATGATTGTATCCCTCTTTTATCATTTTAAGTATTTTTTCAATCATAGCAAGCTTATCTACGGCTTGCAGTATAGGTCTACCTATTACTATATAATCCGCACCAGCCGCTATAGCTTCCTTGGGATTCATAGTTCTCTTTTGGTCATCCTTATTAGCCTTATCCAATCTAATACCCGGCGTCACCACAACAAAATCCTTGCCCAACTCTTTTTTAATTATTTTAATTTCCTGTGGAGAACATACCACGCCGTCTGCCCCTGCCTTTTTAGCCATAGTAGCAAGTCTTAATACCATTTCTTTAGCGCTATATTTTACATCAAATATCTTTTTTATATCTTTTGTTTCCATGCTGGTTAAAACAGTTACTGCGAGTAATAAAGGTTTTTCTATCTGTAGCTTATCTGACGCCGCCTGTATTCCTTCTTTTGCTTTAGCAATCATAACAGGACCGCCTGAGGCATGTACATTCATCATATTGACACCGAGTCGAGTGGCTTCATATGAAGCATTATAAACCGTCTGCGGTATGTCATAAAACTTTGCATCATAAAATATTTTTAAACTTTTTCTCTTTAAAGCCATAACCATTCTTGGTCCATCTTTTGTTATTAACTGCAATCCTATTTTGTAATACTTTAGATGTGAAGCGAGCTTATCAATTAAAGTATATGCCGCTGCCGTATCATCCAAATCCACACTTAAAATTAGTTTTTCCCTTAAGTCGTACATACTTTTCTTATCAGTTTCCATTTATTTCTCCTTTACAACCATAGAATTTAACAACGCTTTCTCAAGTACCCCTTTTGCAATCGGCTTACCAACAATAATAAGCCATTCATATTCGTGATCAAAGCCACTCATATCTATCGCCTTTATACCTGCTATGTGTACCCCTTTTGAAAGTGGTTTATTATACTCATAGCTAAGTGTTTTTGTCTTGGAATCATAAACACTGTCTTTTAAAACAACTCTTCCCATAGTAAACTTTATTGTCGCGGTATTGATTTCCGCATCTTCTTGTATTATCGCTTTCAAAACAGGCATTGCGTCAGTTATTATATCACCGTCTTGTGGATAGATAGCTTTTATTTTTATTGGTTTTATTTCTAAAATCGCTTTTAGCTTCTCTACAGTAGTGGAATTATATATCATTGTTCTTTTCAAAGCATATCTATCAGTCTCCTTGGTATTATATGAAGGAACTACCGAGAAGCCAGCTTTATAACCTGCATAAGCCAGTACTTTTTCTATTTCTTTCGAATATGCACCGTATGGATACCCTATGGTGTCTATAGTTACTCCAAGTTTTTTTTCAAGATATTTTTTTGAATTTATTATTTCATTAATTAAAAAATCACAGTATTGTTCGTCAGTCATTTTCCCACGCTTCGTCAGTATAGGATGTGTCTGCGAATGACTTCCAAACTCCATAAGCCCTTCTGATAATAATTCCTTAACATCTTCAGTAGTAAGTGCATTTCTTCCACCAGGAAGAAAATTCGAATACAAAAAAGCAATAGAAGGATAATTAAACTTTTTCAATATGGGATAGGCCTGCTCTTTAACACTTTTATAACCATCATCTATAGAAATAACAACTGTTTTAACAGGTATTTCTTCCTTAGCTTCTACTATACGCAGATACTGTGTCATAGAAATTACTTTATAACCATTATCTTTTAGAAACTGCATATGTGCTTCAAAAAGTCTTGGAGTGATAGAATATATATCACCTAACTGCTTGTTTTTTACTTCGGATAACTTTCTTTCCTTAAACCGATGATAACAAAGAACATTTATATAATTTTCATCAGCACTTAGCGCAAAAAGCGGCAGAGCAGTTGAAAGAAAAATCGCTATAAATAATAATTTTAAGAATTTCATACTAAGCCTCTTTTCATAATACTTTCATCTTAACTTTTATAATTATCTGTGAATCACTAACTTTTTTATTAAATTCAATATACTTCCAGTGACAACTCCTACAATAAATCCCGCTATTACATCCGACGGATAATGCCCGCCCGTATATACACAGAAGAAACCTACAAAAAGAACAAAAGCCGTAAGATAAGGTCTGGCTACTTTATAATCAATCCATAAAATTGTCGCGATAGCAACTGCCATCGCAGTGTGTGTCGAAGGAAAAGCATAACCATTATTTCTCATAATAACTAAAAGGTTTGCACCCTGTACTTCAAGGTAAGGCCTTTGCCTTTTAAAAAGTTCCTTCAAAAAATTATTACTTATCACATTTGCTATTATTATTGACCACAGAGCAAAAGCTGTATTTATTTTTTCTTTTTTGCCAAAATTTTTAGCCAACAAAAACAAACCTACTCCAAGTAATAATATTAAGAACACATCATTTGCCGTAAAACGCATTAGATAAGACAGCGTCTTATTATACAGCGTTATATTGATAAACTTAAAAGCGTTTATATCTGCTTCTTTTAATACTTCAATTATGTTCATTTGACTTTGTAAATCGTTACCTCTTGATTAGTATAAACCGAATCCGCTACCAAAGCAAAATTAGGAGCGTTAGGATACATGAGTTTTTCAATGCCACCCACATAAACATATTTTATTCCATTTTGCTGTAGTGTATTTAAAAGTACTTCTGGTTTTGTTTTATTAGTATAAATGTCATTTGCAATACTTGACCTTCCTGGCACTTCATCTCTTCCGCTTTGCTGACTTACCTGATAGCTCCAGCCTATAAAGGAAGGCATACCAGTATATATTGAAACTCTCGAAAGGCCAGAGTACATACGATCACCTGGGGCTTCAAGTATAGGGTCTATTTGCGTAATATTAGCATTTATCCATTCTATTGCCTCATAATCAAATTTATTAAAATCAGTTACAATACCTTGCCGAGCATCAAGATTTTTCATATAAGCGGTACCATCAATAGTAATACCTTTTGCAGGGTTTATACTACAAAGTTCGCCTTTAGTGATTGCCCCGAGTATAGGATAAAGCACTGCTGGGACAAGTAGAAAAACAATACCAGCAAAAAGCACAAACTTGCCTATTTTATTTTTCAGCATAAAGAAAATCGAAGGCGTGACAACCACTATACTGATAAAAAATATTTTAAAATAGGCGCTGTTATTTTTTGAATCAACGAACATTAGAACCAGTTCTATAACTAAAAGTACAAATACTCCTAAACTCACAAACAAAATATCATGTTTTTTCAAAACCAGTATTTTTTTGTATGCCTCAACTACTTTTTTTAATAGATAAGGTACGCTACAAGCAAGCAGTGTCCATGCGACCATATAAAATTTGAAAACCGTATTCATTCTACCGTCAGCAATAAAGAATAATTCTGTGCCTACAATTACTCCAAGTGCAGTAAATAAAAGTACAAGTGCAAAGGCATCATTTCTATCAGTTGTAACCGCAAGTGCCCATGTAACTGTTGCCAGCATGGCAAAGATGAAGGCAAAAGTTGGCTGAACAAAAAGCAATGCCAGAAAGATAACTACTCCTATAGTAAAAATAGAAACGCGCAATAAGAAACTTCCGTTATCACTTATTTTATCAAATACCTTTTGTATATGGTCAGACACTTTATCTAAATTAAACTTTCTCATTTTAAGTTTAAACATTCCTGTTTTCACAGCTATTTTTTCAAACGCCCCGGACCATTGCATAAACATATACGCAAATATCACAATAAAGAAAAGCGCAAAGTATTCAAACATCATATAAAGCGGTGCCCTTTCTGGTTTACTCACCACTCCTATAGCTGCTTTAAATGGTGACTGAAAGTTCATGTGAAAAGGAAGAAAAGCAAGATATGC
>JBAXIL010000053.1:0-5086 GCA_037138355.1 bacterium | reverse complement strand
ATGATGGCATGCAGGATAGCCTATGTAAAAGTGCATAAACCATTGTATTTTTATGCAGATTACTTTAGCAGAAACAAAGATTCATTTGATTATGCCTTTGCTTTTATGGACCATCAACAATTAACAACTCAGAGGCGTGATTTAGAAACACAATTTAGAAATAAAGAAGGCGGTAAAAAAGTTTTTGATCAGATAGAAATAGTAGAGATTATAGGGGAAATGAAGGAAAGAAACTTGGAGTTTGTTAACATTGATATATATGAATCAGAGCCAAATACTTTCAAGGTTAAAGATGGGAAAGTGATAATGCCGTTGTCGATCATACCTTCTCTTGGTGAAAAGGCCGCAGAAGCAATAGCCAGAGAACGAACGATAAGTAAGTTTAAGTCAATGGAAGAAATGATTAAAAGAACTAAAATTAATAAAAATGTTGCGGAGTTCTTGGTCGCAAATAATATAGCAAGCCATATACCGACATCTGACCAGATAGTATTATTTTAAACTAAATTAAAATTTTATAATATTTTTAATTAAAATATCGAGGTAAAAATGCCACAAATTTTTGATCACGAAATGGATAAAAATTACATAGCCATTGCTGAGTCAACAAATGCCGGGCAGGCAATCAAGCTTCTGCGTGAAGCCGTGAGCGGGGAAATGATTTACTATGTTTATGTAGTTAATGATTATGGTATTTTAAGAGGCGTTTTGTCATTAAGAAAGCTTCTCGTTGCTAATTTAAACACGATTATAGGTACGATTATGGATATGAAAATCACAGTAATAAATGCACAAATGACACAAGAAGAAGTAAATGCCATGTTTAGAAAAACAAAATATCTGGCTATCCCAGTAGTAGATGATGCGTATCGCCTTATGGGAACAGTTACACTTAAAAAAACTGTAGATGATATTGCTGTAGAAAATGCGGATGAAGTTCTTAAGATTCAGGGTGTAAGCATTAATGTTTTTGATATCTCATTTATAACAAGATTACGGGTTAAGCTTCCATGGCTTATAACTACCGTTATATCTGGCTTGATATGTGGTTATATAATGTTTTACTTTGAAAAAACAGCTCTAACAAAAATACTGGCTTTAGCATTTTTTATTCCTTTAATAACGGCTATGGGCGAAAGTGTAGGCGGACAGTCCTCGGCTATTATGATAGAAGGATTGATTTTGGGTAAATTAAAAGAAAAAAAGGTACTGGATATACTTTTTATGCAATTATTAGAAGGTTTAGTTATGGCTATTGTAATAGGTCTTGTGGTTGGTCTTGTTACTATCCCATGGCTAAAAAGTCCTATGATTGCGTTATTAACAGGAAGCACAATATTTATGACTATACTGATTGCCACTTTTAACGGAACTTTAGTGCCTTTGATATTAAAAAAGTTGAATATTAATCCTGTAGCTTCAACAAACCCACTCGTGTTTGCCATAACAGATATTACTGTGCTTATAATGTATTTTGTTGCTGCGATAGTCCTTATGAGGTATTTCCCTCAGTGATAAAACGACTTATTTGTTTGAGTATTGCTATATTTATTGCTTCTGCTTTTATATTTTCTGAAAGTCCTGATATGATAAAACAAACAATAGCCTCAATGGACAATACTGAAACAGTTCAGTTTACAGCTTTTATTCTAATCCAAGGTGGACTTGAAAAAAAAACTATTGTGCCTAATTTTGCTTACAGACAATTAAAGTCATATCCATTAAAAGTCAGAGAGTTCTTAAAAAATATTCAATATTCAGGTTATTCAAAAGCTGATTTTAAGCTCAAAGCCGAAGAAATTGTTGCTACTATGACAGATAAAAGTAAAAAGAATGCAGTCTTAGTGGCAAAGGCAGTATGTGACTATATCAACCTTTCGATTACAGCTTCTCCTGAACTTGCTATTTCCGGTTTAACTCAAGCTGATTGTTATGCTACGCCTCTGAATGTAATTAATATAGGTAAGGGAAATCTCATTGAAAAAAATCGTCTTGCCGTGCAACTATTGCGATATTTTGATATACCAGCAAGAATGGCATACTGGAGCGACCATTATGTAGTTCAGTATTTTTTAAAACCACTTGAAACAGAAAAAATTTCTCAAGCCTGGCATATTATGGACTTTACAAATCAATATGATAAGCTTGAGGGAAAAATAGAGCCGGTGTCATGGCATGCAGTAACTGCTAAGGAATTATATAATGTAAACTGGAAAGGCGAGACAATAAGCTTAGATATAACTAAAGTCAAAAATACTCATATGGAAATAACTGAAGGTGAAGCACTGGCTCTCTTTACTAATTTGGAAAGGGGCAATGTCTATGCTATGGAAGACAATCCCACTTTAACGAGATATTATCTTCTTAAGGAAATAACTTATTCAATGAATATTCCTAAAAGTTTAAATAAATTAGTAATAGAGCTAATTTTGCCTTTCAATGAAACACAACCATTTAAAACACTTAAATACTATGTGAAAATATATGGCAATGCTAAGGCGATATGTAAAAGGACGCATACTATGATTAATCCCCCAAATAGAGGTATAGTATATACCTTACCTGTTGAATTTGAATTTTTAGATGCAGGTAAAGTTAAGCAATAGAGACAGTAAAAATATAATTATAAAAAGGAGATTGGTTTGCTAATTGATAATATTTATAGAACAGCATGCCTTAAAAAAATATAATGCAAAAACTACTAACAGATATTTTTATAGTCTTGAAAAAGAAAGTAATAAAAGGCCTGCCAAGCTATAAAGTGGGCGTCAATAATAAGGGTGATATAACTAAATACTTTGATAAATATTCTGAAGATTACATAATTCAAAGACTTACTAAAACTGGTCTTAAAGCCACGATAATATCTGAAGAACTAATGCAACCGCTTGTTATTAATCCACAGAAGTTTGCGCCTATGACCTATATAATTATTGATCCTATTGATGGCTCGGACAATTATTTAAGTGGCGTGCCTTTCGTATGTCTTGGTATTGCTGTGTTTGATGAGCATATGAGTCCATTGTATTCGCTTGCTGCTAATTACTATACTGGGGACTGCTTTTATGCAGATAGACATAAGCTTCTTTTGAATGGAAAAAGGTTTGATGCTGGAAAAGCTGTTAAAAGCACAAATGACATAATTTATTTTGCTTTTACTGATACAACTGTTACCTTAAATAACAAATTTAGGAAGATATTTTTATATGAGTCTGGCAAGGTAAGGTCACTTGGTGCCACAATAGGCGAACTAATTTTGGTTATAAAAGGTGGAGCAAAGTCCTTCATAGACATAAGGAATCAGCTTACACCTGAAAACTTTGCACCTTTTTTTCTTATCTTACAACACACAAAAGCTTGCTTTACGGATGAAAAAGGAAGAAGCTTTAAATTGAGAAATAGAAAACTCACGGAAGGGTATAATGTGGTTTTTTCGAATAACAAAAAAGAACATAATAAAATCATAAATAAATTAAAAAAGATTTTGTAGTATTGATACAATAGAGGAATAGTATTTGTTTATGATTTGAAAAACTTGTTTACAAAACCGTAAATGTTAATTGAGTTTTTATCAAGTAGAAAGACCGTTCCAGTCATTCCTAAAAAAATCAAGTCTCTTATTATTGATTTCCAACCGACTTTATCTTCAAGTCCTTCTATGAGGTCAAAACAGCCACAGTCCATTGACATACCCCTTGCAAATGCTTGAGCTATAGCTGCTGTATAAACAACAAGTAAGGCAGATAAAATCAATGCTGTGCTTTGGGCATATATATCAAAAATAAAAAATAAGCCGCACACTATTTGTATCCAAGGTATGATTAGTGCCATAGGATGAACCAATAAGGATGGAAGTATTTTATATGCTTCCATAGAGTCCATAAATTTGGCTGGATTTTGAATTTTTGAAATACTTGATATTAAAAAAAGCAAACCCAGCAAGACCTTGAATGTACCAAGTGTTGCTGGGTGTGCTAAAAACTTTAAAAACATTTTCATAATTATTTTTTTGGAGCTTGTGTATCTATTGGATATTTATGTTCATTCCATTTTGGCCAGCCGCCGAAAAATATTCCGACTTTGCGGTATCCTGCGTCAAATAACAAATAGGCAGTTTTATCAGATAAGTGGCATCCTACACCATGGCAGTAGGTTACCAGTAGCTTGCCCTGTAATTGGCTTTTTAACTTTTCTAGTTCAACAAGGGAAGTGGTAACAGGAATATTTATTGCACCTTTAATGTGTGCTTCTGCAAACTCATTTGGACCTCTTGCATCTATAAAGATAGCATGGTCGTTATCGTATATATATTTTGCATCTTCTATATCCATTCTGTGAATGTTGGCTTTAGCATCTATTTCTGTTAAATATATTTTGCATCTTGCGGCAATATTTGTGGAGGTAGCTACTGCTACTGGTACTACAGGTGCTTGTGGTGCTGCTGCTTGTGCTGCTTTTGAAGCTGCTTCAGCAGCGGCTTGTTCTGCTAAAGCTGAAGCCGGAGAATTCTGAACAGCGTTTAGCTCTGCACCTAAAGCTGAAGCCGCTGGTTCTTCTGTTACAGCTTGTACTGCTGTTTGGCTTGCTGAGGCCGGTTTTACTTCCATTGTATAGGTTTTATTTGTTTTAGGATCCTCAATCTTAATTGAAGTCTGCTTCAATGCTGAAGTCACTACTGGAAACTTAATTTTTGAAATTAAATCGTCCATTTTAAATTTTGTGCATTTGCAGGTGAGGCAAAGGATAATGGCAATTACCAATATTCCAACAGAGACTTTTAGTATATTTATAAGATTTGAATCTGTTTTTTTGAACTCGTTTATTTTTGGAACGATAGGAGCTACTTCTACTACTTTCTTACTGCTTTTTTTCTTTGCCATTTTTGTATACCATCCTTTTAATAATTTACCGAAAATAAGAACTTTTCGGTGTTTATTGCTGAGTAATTTCATATAACAATGATATCTTATTTGATTTATGGTTAAATGTCAACAATATATTTACTTTAGAGAGAGTTGTTTAGATTAATAATATATGACAAATAATGAAGGTTATGTGAAATACCTACAAAATACTTGACATAATA
>JBAXIL010000052.1:0-6260 GCA_037138355.1 bacterium | reverse complement strand
GTAAATAATGCTGGTTTTCATTTGAGAGCCGTTGCTGTATTTGTAAAAGAAGCATCAAAGTTTAAGGCAGATATTAAAGTAAAAAATGGAAATATTGAAGCTGATGGAAAAAGTATTATGGGTTTAACTACCTTAGGAGCAGGAAAAGGTGTTGAAATTGAAATAAAAGCTGATGGCCCTGATGCCAAAGAAGCACTTGCAAGACTTGCTAAAATAATATCAGACAAATTTGGGGAGGCGGAATAAAATGTATAAAGGTATAGCAGCATCGCCCGGAATAGTAATGGGGTTGGCGCATGTCATATCAAATAAGACATTTACAATTAGTAAGGAAACAATTCCTTCTGCAAAAATTGAAGAAGAAATACTACGCTTAAAAATTGCGGTAGATAAAACCAGGACAGAAATGGCAGCAATAAAGGAAAAAATTGAGCACGAAGTGGGCAAGACAGAAGCTGAAATATTTAGTGCTTATTTACTATTATTGGGCGACCCTATGTTTACGGGAAAAGCCGAAGAACTTATAAGGACACAGTTAATTAAAAGTGAATATGCTTTGCATATGGTTCTTCAAAACTATGCTGAGTTTACAAATCGTATTTCTGATACATATCTAAAAGAGCGTAGCCGTGATATACGCTCTTTGGCAGATAAAATAATTCGTAATTTGGAATCCTCAGGTACTAAAGAAGCAAAAATATCATTTGAGAAATATATTATAATTGCAGCTGATTTATCTCCAGCAGATACCGCTGATATGGACAAGAATAATGTTCTTGGGTTCGTAACAGAACTTGGCGGTGCTACATCTCATACTGCTATTGTGGCTCGTTCTATGGAGATACCTGCTGTCGTAGGAGTCAGGGACATAACGACTACTGCGAAAACCGGAGATTTTGTAATCATTGATGGGGAACAAGGCATCGTGGTTGTAAAGCCAACTCAAAAAGTAATTGACTTTTACAAAGAAGAAAAAAGAAAATTTACAGCTAAGCTAAGACTGCTTAATCGCTTTAAAAAACTTGAGGCAATAACTACTGACAAACATAAGATTGGATTAACGGCGAATATTGAGTTCCCTGAAGAAATATCAGCTGTAATTGAAAATAATGCAGAAGGGGTTGGGCTTTTTAGAACAGAGTTTATTTTTATCAATAAATCTAACCTCCCATCAGAAGAAGAACAATTTGAAGCATATAAAAGCATAGCACAAAAAATGAATCCGAAACCTGTAACCATAAGGACTTTAGACATAGGTGGAGATAAGTTTCTTCCTTACTTTAAAATTGTCCAAGAGCAAAACCCCTATCTCGGACTTCGGGCTATAAGACTTTCTATGGCAAATATAAATATATTTAAGCCGCAAATTCGGGCTATATTACGAGCCTCTGCTTTTGGAAAAGTCAGAATGATGTTCCCAATGATTACAAATCCTGAAGAAATAGATTTGGCAGTTAAAGTGGTGAATGAAGTTAAAGCAGAACTAAAAACAAAAGAAGTTAAGTTTGATGAGAAGATAAGTTTAGGCGCAATGATTGAAGTTCCAGCAGCTGCAATTATGGCTGATGAGATTGCCAAAAAAGTTGATTTCTTTTCGATTGGCACCAATGATTTAATACAATATACAGTAGCGGCCGATAGAGGAAACGAAGCCGTTTCGTATCTTTACGATCCTTTAAATCCAGCTGTTTTAAGACTTATTAAAATGATTGCTGATAGTGCTCACAAGGCAGGTATTAAAGTTTCTGTTTGTGGTGAAATGGCAGGCGCACCACATTTAGCTTTTATACTTATTGGTCTTGGTATTGATGAGCTCTCCGTAGGACCTTCGTCAATACTTTCTGCTAAAAAGTTGGTCCGCAATATATCGTTTAAGGAAGCAATTGATGAAGCTGAATTTGCATTAAAACAAGAAAAAGCTTCAAGGATATCAGAACATGTAATGACAACCCTTGACAAAAAACTGGCGTCGGGGAAAAAGGAGACTGAAAATGAAGGTTAGAAAAGCCGTAATACCTGTTGCTGGATTGGGCACGAGGTTTTTACCATACACAAAGGCGATTCCGAAGGAAATGCTACCTATTATTGATCTTCCAGCAATTCATTTCATAGTTCAAGAGGCCATAGATTCCGGAATAGAAAGTATATTGTTTATAACATCAAAAGAAAAGTATTCTATTGAGGACTATTTTGATAGAAACTTCTACCTGGAATATTTTCTCAATAAAAATAAAAACTTTGCAAGCTTAGAAGAATTAAAAAGGATACCTGAAAATGTAAATATATTTTCAGTACGACAGAAGGAAGCTATGGGTTTAGGGCATGCTATTTTACATGCGGCTGATTTTATAGGTAATGAACCTTTTGCTGTTTTTTTACCAGATGACCTTATTTTCTCTAAAGTACCAGCCATGAAAAGAATGATTGAAATCTATACAGAAGCAAGTTGTGGAGTAGTGGCAGTAGAAAAAGTTGCAAAAGAAAAAATTAGTTCTTATGGAATAATAAAACCAAAAAAACTCCGACCTCGTATTTATCAGGTACTTGACATGGCAGAAAAACCAAAGGTGGAAAAAGCTTTTTCTAATCTCGGAATAGTAGGTAGATATGTGCTTTCCCCTAAGATATTTGATTATATAAGAGAGACGAAACCAGGAGCAAAAGGCGAAATACAATTGACAGATGCCTTACGGACTATGATGCAAAAGGAAGGCCTGTTGGCACATGAGTTTGAAGGGGTGCGTTGTGACACTGGCGACAAGTTTGAATATATATTGGCTATTCTTAAATATGCAAGTATGCAAAAAGGGCTCAAAGACAAACTTAAAAAAGCTATTAAAAAAATATTTTAATATATATTGGCTTTTAGCTGTATTAGACAAGTAATTCTTTTGTTCGATTTATTATTAAATAATACAGAAGAAAAAAATAGCAAAAGAAGAAAAAACAATCCAAACAGATATGTTTATATAGCTTTAAATCAACTTGCTAAAAACAAATTAAAGAGTATAATTTTGTGAAAAATAAAATTAAATAAATGGCATTTGCCTCAAGATAAAGGTGTGATAATGGGCCTGAATTTACAAATGGTAATAGACGACCTGCAGACGAAAGCACTTATTAAGCAATCATTCTCTGACGGTAAGGCTGACAGCCTTACTGATTCTGTCATATTTAAATCAATGGAATTAAATGACACTGATAACTCTGTCACTATAACCATGTTTATTAATAGATTATTTGAACCGCAAGCACTGGAGTTATTTACAGGTTATATATCAGGTTTGACAGGCGGCAGAAAAGTTAAATATAGTCCGGCTTTTGCTGTTGAAATAACAGCAGCTCAAGCTGTGAAAACTATGTGGAAAGCATTTCTTGATAAGTTTGATGCTGAAAGAACATGGTTAGAGTATGCCGTGCCTGAGATAGGAGAAACCGGACTTGTTCTTCAATGCAGTAATGATTTAGCCATATCAAGGTTGTCTGGGGTTAAAACTATTATGCTAATAAGAAAGAAAATAAATGAGTTTACTGGTTTACATGCTGAAGTGCTAATAGAAAAAAATGATAATGTGGAAAATGAAAAACTCCCAATTCCTGTGGTGAAAAGTGTAGAAATAACAATATCAAGAAATACTCAAAGTAAGGTGCTCAAAGATGAAGAAATAAAGGGAGAAGTCACACCTATTGGAAATATAGTTAATCCAGGAAAGTATATAGTGGAAGGAAGGATATTTATTATAAATGAAAAAGATTATTATAAAGATATGAAAGGCCGAGATGGCGTAGATTCTGCCATAGTATTGTTTTATGTGACAGATGAAAATGAAACAATGAAAATGAGTTGTTTTATTGAAAAATCAGATGGTTTGTTTGATGAAATAAAAAACTTAACTTACGGCAAGCTCTCTTTGACTGCTGATTACTTTCCTGGAGAAGCAGAAATAACAGGAAGGGTAAATAAAATTCAGGTGACAAGTCCTCCTGAAGTGACTGACAATGCAGAGGTAAAGCGCGTGGAGCTTCATGCGCATACGCAAATGAGCGCAATGGATGCTTTAACGAATGTAGAAGAGTATATAAAACAAGCTGTAAAGTGGGGACATACAGCTTTGGCTATAACTGATCATGGAGTAGTACATGCGTATCCTCATGCTTATAACTTTATTAATGATAAGAAACGCCCGCAAGCAATTAAATTAATAATGGGAATGGAAGGGTATTTGGTAGAGAGAAATATTAAAATGAACAGAGAAGATAAAGAAGAAGAAAAAGATACACAAAAACCTATGCATATTATAATTTTAGTTAAAAACAAAATTGGTTTGAGAAATCTTTACAAAATTGTATCTATGTCACACCTTAATTATTTTTATAAAAAACCAAGAATTCCACGCGAAATACTTAAAGAGCATAGAACTGGACTTGTTCTTGGAAGCGCCTGTTTTATGGGAGAACTTTATCAGGCCTTGCTTGAGAAAAAGAGTAATGAAGAGATAAAAAGCATTGCACAATTTTATGATTATCTTGAAATACAACCAGATGAAAACAATAAATTTTTGATAAGAATTGGCAAAGCCAGCACTATTGAGGATTTGCATGAAATAAATAGAAAGATATGTGCAATAGGAGAAGAGAATAATATTCCTGTTGTTGCCACAGGGGATATACATTTTCTGAAACCTGCAGATAGAATATATAGAGATGTTCTCATGTCTGCTCAGGGCTATGATGAGATTGGAGAAACAACCACTGCGGATTTGAGTTTTAAAACCACGGAGGCTATGCTTGAAGAATTCGCCTATTTGGGAAAAGAGAAGGCCTTAGAGGTAGTGGTAACTAATACTCGCTTGATTTCAGATATGATAGAAGCAAATATACGGCCTGTGCCTGAAACTCTGCACACGCCTTCGCTTGAAAACTCGGATGAAGAAATAAGAAAAACAAGTTGGGATAAGGCGGCAGAGATATACGGAATAAATCTTCCGGACATAGTCAGGGAAAGAGTTGATAGAGAGCTCAAAGCCATAATTGGAAATAATTACTCGGTTTTATATTTAATTGCTAAAAAAATGGTTGAGAAATCAAATCAAGATGGATATATAGTAGGTTCCAGAGGTTCGGTAGGTTCCTCCCTTGTTGCCTATCTTTGTGGCATTTCAGAGGTTAATCCATTAGAATCGCATTATATATGCGGTGGTTGCCAGTTTAGTGAGTTCTTTGATTTGGATATTGTAGGTATAGATATGAAAGATAAAGACTGTCCTGTATGTGGAAATAAATTGAAAAAAGATGGTTATAATATACCTTTTGAAACATTTATGGGTTTCAAAGGAGATAAAGTTCCAGATATAGATTTGAATTTTGCAGGAGAATATCAGGAAACTATACATAAATATTTAGTAGATTTATTTGGAGTAGAAAAGGTATATAGGGCTGGCACGATTCTGACAGTTATGGATAATGCCATAAAGAAAGATTTTTTAAGTAAATATGAGGAAAAAACAAAAAAACGATTAAGAGAAGCCAATAAAATAAGACTTGCAAAGGGTTGCGCTGGGGTTAAGCGTTCTACCAGTCAACATGCAGGTGGGCTTATGTTAGTTCCAAAGGATATGGATATATATGACTTTACTCCGATACAAAATCCACCAAATGATTTTAAGACAATAACAACTCATTTTGAATATGATTACATACATGATGCGCTTGTTAAAATAGATGCACTGGGACACGATATGCCGACAAGTATAAAAAATATATGTGAAGGTTTACATATTAGTGTAGATGACATACCTTTAGATGATAAAGAGGCATTAAAAATATTTTCTGGAGTGACTGTTTTGGGAGTTGATCCCAAAAATTATAATCCAGCAATAGGTTCTTTAGGGATTCCAGAATATGGAACAAAAAATACCAGGGGAATGCTGGCTGTCACTAAACCAAAAACCTTCAGCGATTTGATATATATATCTGGTCTGTCGCATGGAACAAATGTATGGCATGGAAATGCAGAAGAATTAATAAAAAATAAGGTCGCAACATTAAAAGAAGTTATTTCTGTCAGGGATGATATTATGAACTTTTTGATAGCGAAGGAAATTTCAAAAGTAACAGCATTTGCAATTACTGAAAGTGTTCGCAAAGGAAATGGACTTATAAAAGAGTGGGAAGATGTTATGAGAAGACACAAGGTTCCTGAGTGGTATATAACTTCTTGTAAGAAAATAAAATATATGTTTCCAAAGGCACATGCTGTT
>JBAXIL010000051.1:0-6612 GCA_037138355.1 bacterium | reverse complement strand
CTCGCACGCCGAAGCTTTAGCGAAGGCGTGTCAAAAATCTAAAAATCCGCTTACTCAATAACCGCTAAAACATCATCCTGAGTCATTATTAAATATTCTACATCATCAATCTTAAATTCGTTTCCGCCATATTTTGAATAGATAACTTTATCGCCTACTTTAAGTTCCATAGCGATTTTCTTTCCGTCATCAGCTGTCTTACCTGCGCCTACTGCTGTTACTTCGCCTTTTGATGGCTTTTCTTTTGCTGTGTCAGGAATGATAATTCCACCCTTTTTTACTTCTCCTTCTTCCATTGGCTTTACTACAATGTGATCTCCGAGCGGTCTCAATTTCATGCTTCTGTTGCCTCCTTTTTCTTTGGGTTTTTTATATTACTTTTTCTTCTTTTTTTCTTCATCCACAACTTCGTATTCTGCATCTACTACATCGTCAGCAGACTTCTTTTCACCTGCTGGATTTGGACCTGCATTTGGACCTGCATTTGGGTCCGCTCCAGGTGCTGCGCCCTGATCTTTCTTTGTAGCTTCATACATAGCAGTAGATACCTTATGCCACTTTTCTGTCAATTTTTCCATCTGTTTTTTTAATTCTTCAGTGCTTGCATTGTTTTTAAGCATCTCTTTTAACTTATCTGCCTGTTCCTGAAGCTCTTTTTTATCCGCTTCTGGTACCTTATCTCCTACTTCTTTTAAGGTCTTTTCTGCCTGATAAGTGATAGATTCTGCCTGATTGCGCGTATCTACATCTTCTCTATTTTTCTTATCTTCTTCAGCATGTACTGCTGCTTCTTTCACTATTTTATCTATGTCATCTTTTGACAAACCAGATGAAGCAGTAATTGTTATTTTCTGTTCTCTGCCTGTCGCATTGTCTTTTGCCTGTACATGAAGTATGCCGTTTGCATCTATGTCAAAAGTAACTTCAACTTGCGGTACGCCTCTTGGTGCCGGCGGTATGCCGTCCAAGTGAAATCTACCGATTGTCTTATTTTCTTTTGCCATGGAACGCTCGCCTTGAAGCACATGTATCTCTACACTTGTTTGATTGTCAGAGGCAGTTGAAAATGTCTCTGATTTTTTTGTAGGGATAGTTGTATTTCTGTCAATTAATTTTGTAAATACGGAACCGAGAGTTTCAATACCAAGCGACAACGGAGTTACATCAAGTAACAATACATCTTTTACTTCGCCTTGTAATACTCCTGCCTGTATGGCCGCGCCTACTGCCACGACTTCGTCTGGGTTCACACCTTTATGTGGTTCTTTATTAAATAATTTTTTTACCAGTTCAAATACCGAAGGCATTCTGGTCATACCACCGACTAATACTACTTCGTCTATGTCTTTTGGTTCAAGTCCAGCATCTTTCATAGCTTTTTTACATGGTTCAATGGTGCGATCGTTTAAGTCGCCGATTAATTGCTCCAGTTTTGCTCTTGTCAAATTTACAACAAGATGTTTTGGTCCTGAGGCATCTGCTGTGATAAATGGAAGATTAATTTCTGATTGCATAGTGGAAGATAATTCTATCTTTGCTTTTTCAGCCGCTTCTTTAAGACGCTGAAGCGCTACTCTATCCTTGCGTAAATCTATGCCTTCTGTTTTCTTGAATTCATCTGCCAACCAGTCCATAACTCTCTGGTCATAATCGTCTCCACCTAAGTGCGTGTCGCCGTTTGTTGATTTAACTTCAAAAACTCCGTCTCCTATTTCAAGTATGGAGACATCAAATGTTCCGCCACCTAAATCATAAACAACTATTTTTTCATTTTTCTTTTTATCAAGTCCATAAGCCAGTGATGCGGCAGTCGGTTCATTAATAATACGCAACACTTCAAGGCCTGCTATTTTTCCAGCATCCTTAGTTGCCTGTCTTTGTGAGTCATTAAAATATGCTGGGACAGTAATAACTGCCTGAGTTACTTTTTCGCCAAGATATGCTTCTGCATCTGCTTTTAGTTTTGCTAAAATTATTGCTGAAACTTCTGGAGGACTATAACTTTTTCCTGAAATGTCCACATGCGCATCTCCATTATCAGAAGGCGCGACTTTATAAGGAACTTTTTTCAGTTCTTCTGTAACTTCTGAAAACTTTCTTCCCATAAATCTTTTTATTGAAAATATAGTATTCTCTGGATTTGCTACTGCCTGTCTTTTACCAGGTAATCCTACGATACGCTCGCCAGTTTTTGTAAAACCAATTACTGACGGAGTAGTTCTGTTGCCCTCTGCGTTTACGATAACTTTCGGTTCTTTGCCTTCCATAACCGCTACACAAGAGTTTGTAGTTCCTAAATCAATTCCGATGACTTTAGCCATGATAGTTCCTCCTCATATATTATATGTAAATTTATCTTAATCCTACATATTTATAAAGCAATAGGCGTGCCACAGAATCGCTCCATATTTCATAGGGGTTTTATTGTTTCAATTTGAAACATAGTTCTAAATCAGAACAATCATATAATTTATAGTTTTATTATGAAACAGACAGGATTATATGTGCAAAGGTTGCTATCTTATGATTGCCAACTTTCCCGTTGTCCTATTTCCATTCTTGTCTTCTATTATATATATGTATATCCCCGAAGCCAATCTTGTTTTCATTTTTTGCACTGACAAATCAATACAATACAATCCAGCTAAAGCAGAATCCTCGGCTTCAAAAACATTTTCAGCTTTCATATTATACAATTTTATTTTAATATCTGGTGGTAGATTATAAAAACATATTTTTTTACTCCCTTTAGCTGCCTCAAACGGCGATGGAGATATATACATGGCATCAAAATTATTATTTGGAAGCATAGTCGCAGTGGGTGTTTGTGTAAATGTAGGAGTCGTAACAGTTGCAGTTGTTGTTAATGTAGAAGTCAGAACGAATGTTGCCGTCTTTGTCAATGTCTGTGTAGCAGATACTGTCGGAGTATTGGTTTGAGTAGGAGAGTTTTTATAAAAACCAATATTATCCAAAGTCACCTCTCTATAACCTCCACTAAGATAACCATCTTTTACCTGCATTTGAACTGCCTGAATATTTTTTCCAGTCCAGGTTCCAGCAGCGTCTCCCCAAGAAGAATGCGTAAGTGAAGCAAATGGGATTGTATAATAAGCCCAGTAAGTATTTCCAGCAACATCGACACCAAAATTAGAACTGGTCATATCTGTTTGTGGAAAAGCAAGTCGACCAGCTTTTCCATCACTTTTATACCAAAAGAAGATACCATCATACATACTTATATCTGTAGCAACCCAACTTGGTGTTAAAGGTATATTTACTCCATAGCCCCATGAATTAACCTTAACCGTTCCTGTAACTGACATATAACAATTAGAACCTAAAACCCCAAAACCATCGCATATCATACTTGTCAACACAGAAGGATATGAAGAAACCATATCTCCATATGAGGACCAAGTACCTCCCCACAAATCTGTCAAATCCCCATCTTCACAATCATCCAACATAGCGCCTCCATTTGGAATAGGCGTTGGTGTTATTGTAAAAGTTGGCAACATAGTAGGAGTTTCAGATGGTACAAGTGTCGCCTGCGTTGAATCATATAATGTAATTACTTTTATTGAATATGGTTCCACACTATAAGTGAAATTTGTTGACACACTGCTTAAAGTAGTTTTTACTGGCGGAGTATCAACGGAGGCATACGACTGTGATCCATTTAATACCCATGAATAATTTTGACTGTTATATGTTATAAGCTCCGCCGAAGATAGTGGAGAAAATCCACTTATGGCGATAGTTGTATTCATCGCATTGGAAGGATCAGTGTTTACAAACATAAGTGATAATTTTCTATCACCTCTTTTATTAGCATAAACTTTCAATAGGCTATTGTTAGATGAGGCGGCCACAATAGTATTTCCAAAAGAATCTGCTGCTGAAAATCTATTGTATAACATTTCAAAGGCATAAAATGATGCGCGCGGTTGATAACGCTTATCAGCTAAACTGCCAACTAAACCACCACCTTCTAAATATCCAAAATCCGAATAAATAGTTAGGTCTTGCTGCCCAGGTCCAGGCGTTCCAAAGGGTCTGAAAAAGAAACAAAAGTCTCCTCCATTTTTCAAATAATTTAGAGTGAACGCAGTTACAAAAAGAGAATTAGAAAAGTGATTTGTAAATCCACTATCTATTCCATCATTATATTCAGAAAGCCAAATATCTACCTGTCCAGGCGTAGTACAACGATTGTTAATCCATGTTTTTAAAAGTGGTAAATCAGCATCCCATAAATCCACCTGTGCAAGCGGCACCGCTTCGGACGCCGGCATCCAAGTAGGATATCTATGAACAGATAATCCTTTTAAAATATCAGCGCGACCTTGTTCTTGAAGATATTTTAAAAAGGCATCTATGTAATAATCATAAGCCCCAGGATTGTTTCCAGCCGTCATTGTGACATTTGAAACATCCCTAATAGCATTAAACTGCGGAGCTATTATTATTGAATTATCCACTGCCTTCATAGCATCATACATTGCAATAAATCTCTTTGCATATCTTTCAGGACTCGCAGGACCACCGGCTTCCCAAGTCCCCGCATTTTCATTTCCTATCTCCCAATATTTAACATTGTATGTCTTTTGAATATTCGCATAGTAAACCCAATCCGCTGCTTCTTGTGTGGTTCCAGTAAAAAAGTTAATTGTTACCATTGGCTCTGCAGGTGGGGTAAGAGACTTGCACATACTTATAAACTGTTCAAAATCCATCGTATCATATTCATTAAACTTGTCTCCTAATCCCACAGATGAAGAAACAGAAGGTGACTGATTTACATTTGGCTGATTTAAAGTAAGTTGAGTAGTGCCGTAATAAAGTTTTATTTCTTTTATGGCATATTGATTATGGGCCTCTGAGGAAGAAAGACATCTGACTCTCACATACTTAGCATTTACCGAAGTAAAACTGGTATCCGTTTCTGCAGCAGTTGAAGTAATTAACCCTGCAGAAGTATCTGTCCATGCAGTATCATTATAAGCCCACTGCCCCAATCCATTCCAATTACCGTTTGAGTATTGTATTTTAAATTGAGTAGCGTATGGCGTACCCCAATCAATTACGATTCTATTTACATTTTTTCCATTAGAAGAAGCATCTTGCAAATCAATATATATCCACTGGCCTTCAGCATCATCAAGATATGACAACCAATATGTATTGAGATCTCCATCCGTTACCATTGCCCATTTACCATACCCTTTTGACAAAGAGCCCCTATGCTCTGCGAGATTATAAAAGCCGCGCTGAAAAGTTGTGACCACAGGACTACCATTTACATGCCACACTTTATCAGAATCATAAGAGCCATTTCCGTTCCAATGATATTCATTTGAGTTTGAACCACCAGGAAAACGCATAAATCTTGTTCCTGCCTGCTGAAACCTGTATATATTATCTTTATATAGTTTTAAATCAGTCCACTCACCAAGAATATTAGTACCAAATGCTTTATTTCTAAAATATGGATGTAAATTCGTATTATAATTAACTGTCACATTAACATTTGCAGCATATATTACGGCCTCTATAAAAATCAAAATAGCTATTAAAAATATTTTTTTCATTAATGTCCTCCTTCATAAGATGCCTATATATAATTAACGCAAATTTTCTGCCACCGTTGCACTATCGTATAGTACAATGACTTGTTGTTAATATTTACAGGCCCAAATAATGACCTATATTATTCTTCTTTTTTAAATCATCCCTAATGCGACGATAGGTTACAATCGGTAAATCTCCGTGTATCAATTTTTCTTTCATTTTCAAATCAGTCTTTATTGGTATTTGCGTCACAACCACTCGTCTGTCCTGATTAAGTATTTTTATGCTGTACTTCATATTAAAAAAATCTATTATTTGTTTCAAAATAGGGATTGATGAAAACCTCTGGTATGTTCTCATATATATCAGCGTGTTTTTTTCATCTACAGGAACGAATGCCACTAATATTCTCAACTGAGGAATAATATAGTTCTGCCATATATTGGGAAAGATAAAATGCAAATGCTGTTGTAATTCATCAGGTTTCGGCAGTTCTTCAGCTTTTTTTGGCGTTTGTCCATAATCTTTCTCATTATAAACCCAGAACTCTATCTGTTTGTCATCTTTTACAAGTTGTACAGGACCATTGACGACAACAGCATTGCCTCTGCCTATGGAATCATAGTGAACAAAAGGTACATGCACCAAATCAAGCTGATTTTCAATGGCTCTTGAATAATGAACTGGCCAGTGATGAACAGAAGTACTATAAGGAAACTGCTCATCTATATTTTCAAATCTCGGGACCTCTGGCAAGTTCTGGTTTGCTTCTCCCCACCAGATAAAAATAAGTCCATGTCTTTCAGCAGTAGAATATGAATGCACTTTAAAATATTCTGGGACAGAAGCTTTCTTTCCATTTGCTGGAATTAATACCACTTTTCCAGTCTCGTCATATCGAAATCCATGAAACGGACATTGTATATGTTCGCCTATTAATTTTCCTGCCGACATTGCCACACCACGATGCGCACACTGGTCTTTTAAACATATTACTTTTCCGTCTTTATTTCTCCAAAACACAAGTCTTTCCCCAAG
>JBAXIL010000050.1:0-8713 GCA_037138355.1 bacterium | reverse complement strand
GGCGCAGCTGTTTTTGAAAGACTAAGTGGTGAGTTTATTATAGTAACATCTGCTTCCGAAAAATCTGGTTTTGTCTGGTCCGCTTTAGAATAAGCATAGTTTGTTTGAACAGAACCTATAGGTGCGGTATTTAAAATAATAGCTGAAACTGTAAGAGTTCCTGAAGCCGCATCGGCAATTGAGGAAAATGTCCATGTGACAGTATTGTCTACAGGATTATGTGTTCCAGCTGGATTAGATGATACATAAGAAAGTCCAGCTGGCATAGTATCTCTAATGACGGCATTTGTAATAGCAAGCCCAGAAGTATTATCATAAAATATTGAATAAGTTACAGCATCTCCCTGAGCGCCAGTTAAGCGACTTGCATTTTTTATTATATCTAACTGTCTTGGTACAATCAATATGGGCACAGAAGACTGATTTGGTACCTGCATAGTATCTGGCATTATTGTCATACCAATATTTGTATATGTGTTGCCTTCTACAGCAGAGTTTGACACGCTCGCTGTAATTGTCATAGCACCAGCATCACCAGCATTTCTTATTCCAAGGTCCCACCAAAGATAATTTCCACTTCGAGATGTAGCAGCAGGAGTAACAGTATTTATTGTGAATTCAGCAGGGACCGTATCCCATGCATACGCCTGATAAGGTAATGAGTTTGAAGCATCTACTTTCCAGTTCATATAAAAAGTAATAGTGTCTCCTATATGTGTACGATCAACATTTGCGGTCTTTTCAATCATGATAGGTCTCTTAACAGACATATAAGAAAGTGTCATTGCTTTTTCAGAGCCAGTCCCGTTTTCAAAATAACAATATATAGGTTTATTTGAATGTACCTTATAGGTGGTATTAGGAAGAAGATTATCAAAAGTGATAGCCATATCTTCTGCTGTGGTAGGATTAATACCAGTCATTATTGTACCCGCTGGCAAAATTGTGACCGTGGTTCCCGAATCAGGACACACCACAGAACAAACTGGATTTCCTCCTCCACCGTTTCCATTATTTCCAGTAGAAAAATAGAAATCTGAATCAAGAGGACTATGCGTATTTAAACCAGGGACATAATCTCCATCTCCCCATTTGCGCGTCATAATAGTTGCTCCACCACCTACTAAAACTTCTCCCCCATTAGTTATTACTTTAAAGTATCCGCCATTTTGTGTCGGATTTACATTCACAGCAGCACCTTGTAAAACCGTTCCTGATGATTGAAGTACCCAAACAGCTGAAGAAGTATTGGCAGGAATTGCCGGCATGACATATACATCATAAGATGTTATTCCAGGCGAAATACCTGTTATAGTCATTTTTGTATCCGAACCACCGAATTTTCCATAAATCTGAGTTCCTATTTTCGTTCCACTTATCCAGTCAGAGCCATGTTCAAACCAATTATCAGTATCAGAATTATCGCTGTCACCTTTAAACACCATTACATTACCATCTGAAACTAATCTATAATATCCAGCAGGCGTGACAGGCAGTGGAGAAAACTTATACACTCCTCCAGCTGGAACTACAAATGTAACAGTATTAACATAACTCGTACTACCAGCATTCCACATAGCCATTTGAACATTTTTTGCAGTAGCATCAGGATTAAAAATAATCAAAACATCTCCTGCTACACCAGTACTTAAGGGCTGCATAAATGTAAAAAACTTTGTTCCACGCAAAGTTCCGTTTATAGAAAGCACGGCTATCTCATAATCATAAGTCCAACCAGGACTAATATTACCCGACTCCCAAATTATTGGATAGGTAGATGCAAATTTAATAAACTTTCTTCCAAAAACAGCGCCAACTCTCGTTGCCCAGTTTATAGGTTCGCCTTCTACAGTAAATGTGTAAGTCATAAGCGGCACTGGATTTTGTATTATAGTTCCTGTTGCTCCAGCATCATATATCCTAAGTTGTGTGCCCGGTATCATTCCAAAAATATGAACCTGTCCCTGATTATTTCCACTATCATCTTCCCAAGCAAGATATGTGGCATTTTGGTTGTCAGTATTGGCAAGAAGATTTTGGCAAGCAGCTGTAATAATAAAAATTATTATTGCTGATAAAATTACTTTTATTAATCTGGGCGCTTTATAGAAATTTTCCATAATCATAAAAAACCCCGATTTACTTATAATATAGAAAGCTGTCTGATTTATTAGACAGCTATAACGCCAATAAGTTACCTTATTTAAATAAGTTTAACAAAGAAATAAGTTAAAGTCAACACATCACAAAAAAAGGCTTTCGTGTTAATGATTATAAGGTGATTTAATCAAAAAAGGTCGTTGTTTTGACTGAAGATATGGGAAATTATTGAATTATTATGAGATTTTCCGTCTAATAAAGACCACAAACCCTATCAATGCAATTAATAGAGGAAGAAAAACGGAAGGTATAAAGAAAAGCATTTTACCCTGCATTATTGTAAGAGAAAGTGGTTCATAAGAATTGTCTTTTGGTTTTATTGCGATTGTGTCGCTCTCGCCAGCCAAGAAGTTAAAAGCGTTAATTACGAAATCTTTATTTCCAGATAAACCAAGAAAAGTATTATTTGCAAAATCAGCACTACCAAAAACAGCCATGATTCCAGTAGAACAATTTGTAAGGGCCTGTGCATCCACTGCATAAGTGGTATTGTCTTGACTAATTACAACAGCCACACTCAAAGGTGATAACAAATCATATTTCCCCTGACTGACAGACCCGGCCTTGACAGAAGTAATATCTGTTTCTCCCCAACTCCCAGGATTAGATTTTGCGAGTGAGCTTATATTTATTCCTGCAACGCCACCTTTTAAATCAAAGGTTCTGGTATTTGGCATTGAACTTGCCTGTTTAAGGGTATTTGTAATTTCGTGATTATCGTAAGTAGAAATAATAGGGACAAGCGGGTCACCACCGAACATACTACCAATCTTATCTACAATAATATCATTATGAGCCATAACGCCGCGCTCTAATAAAAGATAGTTGATATTTTTATTACTAACCAATGGCGCATCCATAAAAATTACTCTACCACCTGTACTTAAATAATTATCTATTTGCTTTACCTCCGCACCAAAAAAATCGGTCTGTGGTCCAGCTATTGCAAGTATGTAACAATCTTTTGGAACGGCTGTCTGCATAAATAGCTGAAGTGAAGACACTTCATAGTTATATGTCTCAAGCATTTCTTTTAAAGCCGAATAACCAAACTTTTCATTCTTTGGACCTTCTATGGACTGCTCTCCGTGACCAGTAGTGAAATATATTTTTTTCTTTGAATTTCTTGTCAACCTTATGAGGGCATTTGTTACTGCCGTTTCAGTTAAAGTATCCACTTTTTCCTGCGTCCCACTATCAGGTCTAAATAAAACTATTACTCCGTAACTATCTACTTTAAACTTCGCAACAAGTGTAAGGTTGCGGTCTGCATCTATAGCCTGAAATCTAAACTTCGGCATTTCTTTTTGATAAAGGGCAAGCATATCTTCTATCTGAATCACGCGTGACCTAACTGAATAAAAATAATAAACATCTATATCTTTTTCCATATTATCAAGAACTTTTATTGTCTGTGCAGAGATAGTATTATTTTGTGCCTTAGTTAAATCAAAACTCTTTGAGTATCTGGTAAAAATAAATTGAACAAGCACTATAATAACTATAACAATAATCGTGTATAACAATGACAAAAAGCCATGTCTGGCTGATTTGCTTTTTATTATTTCCTCAACTTTTGCTATATTCATTGTTACATAAACACCTGCAGCAATTAAGCCTAAAATCCCAAAAATAATTGCTATCAAATCAAACTGTCCTTTAAGAAACGCAATTATGCCTGCCATAGTGAGTAAAATTATTCCTAAAATAATCATTGCATTCATTATTTTTTCATTTTTCATTTTATCCCCTCCACTTTTTGGATTCAAGGATACGCAGCGTTAAAAACAGAAAGACAATAAAGAAACTCATGAAATAAGTTATGTCAGCAGTATCAAGCACGCCTTTAGCAAAACTATCAAAGTGTTCCACCACAGAAAATACCTTAAGTATTCCGCCCCAAAATGGACCAGCTGTTTGTATGGCCCAAGGTATTACGAGAAAGAAAAATAGGGTTCCAAAAGAAATAACTCCTGCGACTATCTGACTTTCAGTAATAGAAGAAATAAAGACACCCAACATAATAAAAGCCGATCCTATCATGAGCAGACCTAAAAAGCCAACAAGTATAGGCAATATTTCATACGAAGTCACAAAACTCATAACAATAAAAGAACTCAATAATCCTAACATTATAATAACAAGGACAAAAAGAGCAGAACAAAATTTTGCCATAACCACTGCTAAGGGTGATATTGGATAAGTAAAAAGCAGTTCAGCAGTGCCTTCCCTTTTTTCTTCTGCAAATAATCTCATAGTGATAAGAGGAAGTATAAGAATTAAAAATACCACAATATCATGAAAATATGGTCTGAATATATATTGGGCCATGGACAAATCCACTGACCCCCTATTGAACTGACTTAAGCTTTGCATAGACATTTGAGTATAATAATTAACCCTACTGAAAAAGAAATATCCTGACAGTGCTAAAAAAACTGTAATAACTGCATAGGCAATAGGCAAAGAAAACAATATGTTAATTTCTTTTTTTAGCAGTGCATTAAATTTTCCAAACATATCAGAGGTCCTCCTTAGTAACGAGTCTTAAAAATACATCTTCTAAAGACATTTGCTGCCTTTTAAACTCAAGCAGTCCCCATTTGTGTTTTACTATCTTGGTAGTTATTTCGCGACGCAAATCTTCTTTTCCATCGGTAGTTATCACATACGAATAAATATTTTCTGCCGTATTGCTTTCTTCTTTAATTTCTTCTATACCTTTTATTTTTTTTATTTCCTTTATGAGTTCATTTTTTGGTGCTGCTACCTCCAGATAAATTCGCATTGCCTTTGAATATGAATCAGTAAGGTTTTTCACTTCATCTTGTGCAACTATTTTTCCTTCATTAATAACTATAACTCTGTCACAGGTCATTGCAACTTCAGGGAGTATGTGCGTGGACAAAATTATTGTTCGCTGACCTTTCATATTCTTAATCAAAGTCCTAATTTCCTTTATCTGTTTTGGATCTAAGCCCACAGTGGGTTCGTCTAAGACAAGCACTTCTGGGTCATTTAATATGGCTTGCGCTAAGCCTACTCTTTGTTTATATCCCTTTGAAAGCTTGCCAATTATGGAACGCGTGACACTCATGAGCCCAGTTTCTTCCATACATTTTTTTATTCTTTCTTCCATTATATTCTTTTTGACGCCCTTAATTTCGGCTATAAATTTCAAATACGCATATACTTCCATTTCTTTATATAGAGGGACATTTTCTGGCATATAGCCTATCTTGGCTTTTGCTGCAAGTGGAGACTTAGACATATCTATACCTGCAACAATAACTTCGCCTTGAGTGGGAGATAAAAATCCAGTTATCATTCTCATAGTGGTGGTCTTTCCAGCGGCATTAGGTCCTAAAAAGCCTATTATTTCGCCTTTTTTAACTTCAAAAGAAACGCCATCAACGGCTGTTTTATTTCCAAATTTTTTTGAAACATTCTTTAATTCTATCATGTACGCCTCCCTTAACAGGACTGCAATTAACTCAAACCCTACAAGTGCCAGTTCTTCATTTTAGCAAACTTATTTATTAAACTTTTTTCTTCATCACTTTCTGCCTTTGGTATTTCCACTTCAATTTTAACATAAAAGTTCCCTTTTTTTCCTGTCTTTATATTTTTTGCACCATGACCAGACATTTTTATACTTGTCCCGCTTTGTATGCCTGCTGGAACTTTTATTTCTATATTGCCACCTGGTGTCGGTACTTCTATGTGTCCGCCAAGAATTGCCTGCCCCAAATTAATTTTCATTGAAAAATATACATCATCACCTTTTCTTTCAAAGGTATCGCTTTTTTCCACTTTAAAAATCACATAAAGATCTCCGCGTTCTTTATTCCACGAACGCATATTACCTTCATTTTTTATTTTAATTTTATCAGCTTCTTTAACTCCTGCTGGTATATGAATTCTTATTTTTCTGATTTCTTGTGATTCACCAGAACCGCTGCAATCATGGCAATAGTCCGTGATGGTCGTTCCTTTTCCTCCACAGCGTGGACATGTCTTATTGACTACAAATCCACCCTGCGAAAATTGCATGGCCCCAGCACCATGACAGGCCTCACACTTGCTCACTTTAGCGCCTGGTTCAGCGCCATTTCCCCTGCATCTCGCACAATCAACAGCACGCGGCACTTTTATTATAGTTTCTCCGCCTTCCATAGCAAGAGCAAAAGGTATTTCTATGCGTATATTAATATCCTGTCCTTTAGCGCCACTGCCTTCCTGCGTATATTCTTCCTGCGAAAAGCCGCGCTTGGGTCCCTGATCAAAAAACATATCAAATAAATCTTCAAAACCACCGGCTTTGGAGCTACCACGACCAGAAAAAATATCACCAAACATTTCAGAAAAGTCCTGTGAGGTTCCGCGACTGGATTGGCCCTTGCCAGCATACTGCGAAAAATCAAAACCACGCGACTGAGCATCTTTAACCTGTTCATACTTCGCGCGTTTATCCTTATCAGTTAAAACTTCATATGCTTCACTTATTTCTTTAAATTTTTCTTCAGCAGCTTTATTTCCTGGATTTGCATCAGGGTGATATTGCTTGGCAAGATTGCGAAATGATTTTTTTATCTCAGCTTCAGTTGAGCTCTGTGTAACACCGAGAATTTTATAATAATCTTTGATTGGCATATTTTTGCTCCCCTAAGTTCATTCCAGAATCTAAACTAAAAACTTCTCTATCATTTCTTTTGCCTAAAAAAAGGGCGCGTTCATCACGCGCCCTTTCATGTTTATCATTTAGGGCGTAAGCCCGTTCTGTTCTTCCGTTCTATCTGCGAATATTAATAATCGCCGTATCCGCCGCCCATTCCTCCAGGCATTCCACCAGGCATTCCTCCACCCTGAGGTGTTTCTTTCTTTTCAGGAATATCCGAAATAATAGTTTCCGTAGTCAACAACAGTGATGCAATTGAAGCCGCATTCTGCAGTGCAGATCTGGTTACTTTAGTCGGATCAATAATTCCAGCTTTTACCATGTCTTTCATTACGCCATCTGTAGCGTCAAAACCCATGGTCTTTACTGATTCCTTTAATATCTTTTCCATTATTACTGCGCCTTCTACGCCTGCATTATGACATATCTGGCGTATTGGTGCTTCAAGTGCTTTCTTAATTATTTTCACTCCAACTTTTTCTTCTTCATCTGTTATTACGAGCTTATCAAGTGCTTCGCCTGCCCTAAGCAGTGCAACTCCGCCGCCTGGAACAATGCCTTCAGCTTTTGCAGCTTTTGTAGCGTGCATAGCATCTTCAACGCGAGCTTTTTTCTCTTTCATTTCTGTTTCAGTCGCAGCGCCTACATTAATAACAGCCACTCCGCCTGAAAGCTTTGCAAGTCTTTCCTGTAATTTTTCTTTATCATAGTCAGACTTTGTTTCGTCTATCTGTTTTTTAATCTGATTAATTCTTGCCTGTATGTCTTTTTTCTCGCCTGCGCCTTCAACTATTGTAGTATTATCTTTATCTACTGTTACTTTCTTTGCGCGACCGAGCATTGACAATTCAGTTTTTTCAAGCTTCATTCCGACTTCTTCTGAGATTACTCTGCCATTTGTAAGAACTGCTATGTCTTCAAGCATTGATTTTCTTCTATCGCCAAAGCCAGGAGCTTTAACAGCTACGCAAGCAAATGTGCCTTTGAGTCTATTTACTACCAAAGTAGCAAGAGCCTCTCCTTCAATATCTTCGGAAATAATTACTATCGGCTTGCCCTGCTGTACAACTTCCTGAAGTATAGGAAGAAGTTCTTTCATATTTGAAATCTTTTTGTCATAAATTAAAATGTAAGGATTCTCTACTTCAGCAATCATTTTATCAGGATTGGTTACGAAGTAAGGTGAGATATAACCCTGATCAAACTGCATGCCTTCTACAACTTCTAAAGTTGTTTCAATTCCTTTTGCTTCTTCTACTGTGATTACTCCGTCATTGCCAACTTTGTCCATAGCATCAGCTATGAGGTTTCCTATTTCTTTATCATTATTAGCTGAAATAGTAGCAACCTGTGCAATTTCGGTTTTGTCTTTTACTGGTTTTGAAATCTTTTTTAATTCTTCAACTACACAAGCCGTTGCTTTTTCAATACCGCGTTTTACAGGCATTGGATTTGTTCCAGCTGTTATATTCTTCATACCTTCGTTATAAATTGCCTGCGCAAGAACTGTTGCAGTTGTGGTTCCATCTCCAGCGATATCAGAAGTCTTTGAAGCAACTTCTTTTATTAGCTGAGCTCCCATATTTTCATAAGGATCTTCAAGTTCGATTTCTTTTGCAATTGTTACACCGTCATTAATAATTGTAGGCGAACCATATTTTTTATCCAAAACTACATTTCTACCGCGTGGCCCAAGTGTTACTTTAACTGCATTGGCTAATTTATCAACACCCCTTTGCAGTGATCTTCTTGCTTCTTCTCCAAATAAAAGTTGCTTTGCCATATCCTTTAATCCTCCTCATTAGTTTAAATGCTTGTCTTTCGTAGGTCTCAAACTCGCACGCCGAAGCTTTAGCGAAGGCGTGTCAAAAATCT
>JBAXIL010000049.1:0-9813 GCA_037138355.1 bacterium | reverse complement strand
TTTACATTTACAGCAAAGGTATCATTGTTTTTTCCTGACTCTTGTTCAATCATTCTGCATAGCATCATATTAACTTTAAGCTCTCCCAAAAGTTCATTGACATATTGTGCCCGCAAAACAAGTTCATTTTTTTGTTTTTTGACCATAAAATCTTTGGCAACTAAAAATACCAGTCCAGCAATACCTAATATAAGCACTATCCATACCCAAACAGCACCTTTATTATTATTCATTCCTCACCCCTGAAGTTCATATTTATACTATCTTTCTTAATCTGCTATAATTGTAGCAAAAGCAGGCATTAAAACAAGATTTTTATTATACGCTCACATAAATTGGCTTATTTTTATGGTTTTTTATACAAGTTAGTCATTGTTGGGGGCCTCTTTAAAAAATGCGCAGGGATATAGAGGGGTTTTTACGAGCTACAAGGTAGGCTCAACCCTGCGCATTTATATTTATATCACAATAATTTATCTTGTCAATAAGTTTCTAAATTTTTTTTATACTTCCGCTATTTCTATTTTTGACATTTTCTTTATTGCCTGCCGCGCGCGTTTTCTGCCTTTGGTCTTAAAAAAACGCTTGGCTTTGGTCTGTGCGTCATCTGGATGTGAGGGGCGTTTCATTGTGTATATTTTTTTGTTTACTTTCATTTTGATAATCCTTTTTAAAACATTAAAGATTTTTTATCAAAACTTTGATTTTGCTTTATTTAAATCATAAATTATTTTAAATCCTTTTAAGGTGAAATCTTTATCCACATGAACTTTTTTTGTTTCAAGCATTTTCAGTGGTATGATTTCTGCATCCCCGCCTGTCAGTATTACCTGCGCGTTTGGTGCCTTCATTTCCTTTTTTATTGTTTTCACAAATGAGTTTATGCTTGATATCGCGCTATTCATAATTCCGCTTTGTATGCTTTTTTCTGTAGTGTTGCCTATTATTTTTTCAGGAAATTTAAGTTCTACCTGTGGGAGCTTAGCAGTGTTTGAAAATAAAGCTTTCAAGCTCAAGTGCAAACCAGGCATTATGACTCCGCCCAAATAGCTCCCTTTTTTATTTAACACATCAAAAGTAACTGCTGTGCCATAGTCAATAATAATCAAATCTTTATTTGGAAAAAACTTTCTTCCAGCCGCGGCATTAGCCAACCTATCGTCGCCTACTTCTGTAGGATTTTTATAGAGATTTTTTATATTAAGTTTTGTTTTAGAAGTTAAAAGTATAGGTTCCTTGCCAAAATACTTTCTAAACATTTGTGTGATACTACGAGTAACAGCAGGAACGACAGAACCGATAATCCCGCCTTCTACATCATTTGGCTCTATCTCGCGGTGTTTTAAAAGTGCCTTCAAGCTTGCGAAATACTGGTCTTCTGTATAACCTATATTAGTGCGAAGGCGCAGGTCAAAAAGCAGCTGCGCCCCGCTGAATACTCCTATAGTTATGTTTGTATTTCCTATATCAAAAACAATGACCATTTATTATCCGAACTTAAAAGTGACACCATAGCCGCCCTGCGGATATGCCCACTCTACTTCTTCTGGTGCTGCTACTCTACAAGTTCCGCACTCTAAACAATTTTCAAAAGATACTATTGGCACGCCTTTATCGCTTAATTCATATACTTTTGCTGGACAAATAAACAACTTATGTTCTACCACCATTGGGTCCGCACCTGGTTTTATGGATAAGTGCGTTTTTTCAAAAGCAGTGAACTTATTTAAGCCCAACTTATCTTCCATTGTTGTAAATTGTTTCATATTATTACCCTCCTCATGTCTATCAGTGTCTTAAGCAAGCTGAAAGGATTTTCTGAAGTTAATAGTTTTGTTAATAATCTTTTTTCTTTGTTCCACTTTGGCTCGCCATCTACTGTAAAAAGTTCAGACACTAATTCTCCAAATAAAATAGGATATTTTTCAAACATTTTCGGACTATGTTCTAAAGTTTTACCAGTATTTCTAAACTGTTTTAAATCTTTCATAGGGAAGGAATTTTTTAGCTTTGTGTCATAAAGAGAAAGTGAAAGCGCAGAGAAATCTTTTTTCTTAAAAGCTTCTATAGCCGTTTCTCCTGCGAGCTTGCCTGTCTCCATAGCAAGATTGGTTCCTTCGTGGAAAAGCGTAGCATTTACAAAACCTGCTGCATCGCCAACTACCATTACATTATCCCCTGACAATTTTGAAAGCTTATTATAACCGCCATCAGGTATTAAATGTGCTGAATATTCTTTCTGCTCACCGTCACGCACCAAAGGCGCAACTGTAGGATGATTTTTAAATGCCTCAAGCACATCATTTGGATTAAGCTTATGTTCGAGCAGGGATTTGATAGTAGCTCCCACTCCGACCGATATGGTATCTTTATTTGTATAAATAAAACCAGAACCTATAGCGCCTTTTGCCGCATAACCGAAGTACTCGTATGCCGCTCCTTCATTGCCAGTCAAGCCGAACCTATCGCGAATGCGTTCCTCAGACAAAGCGATAACTTCCTTAACGCCTATGATAGTACTCGCAGGATCGAGCTCTTTGTGAAAGTTTAATTTTTTTGCCAGAAGTGAGTTAACTCCGTCCGCTAAAACAATAATATCCCCAAATAAATCGCCGTCTTCCATGCGCGCTTTTACTCCAGCGATTTTTCCGTCCTTCATTAAAAAATCATCTACTACTGTGCCAGTGATTATCATTGCGCCTGCGGCTTCCGCCTTATCAGACATCCATTTATCAAACTTTGAACGCATGACTGTGAAAGAATTATTTGAAAAATCTTTATTAAACTTATCAAACTTAAAATCTCCACCCATTTCTCCATCTGGTGTCAAAAGAGCAAAACGCCTTTTGGTTACATTTCTTTCTATAGGGGCATCGTTCATGAAATCAGGCATTATTTCCTTTAAAACATTGGTAAAAAATATACCACCAAACACATTTTTAGCACCGCAGTGTTCCCCTCTTTCTACCACTATAACCTGCATACCCGCCTTAGCCATGACATAGGCCGCAGTCAATCCAGCAGGACCTCCGCCAACAACTATGGCATCAAACTTTTCATCAGCCATTTATTACACCTCTTTTTTATACTTTTTAAATGCTCTTGAAGCGCGTTTTACTGCCTCATAATTATCTTCTGATTCCAGTATTTTAACACTTTTATAAGCATCTTTCAACTTTGAATTTATTCCCTTAGGAATCTCTATATGTATAATTATATTCATATCACCTTTTGATTGTGAATGAAGTCTCGTCAAACCCTTGCCTTTAATTACAAGCTTTTCGCCATTTTGTGTTCCTGCTGGTATTTTGAGTTTGTGATTTCCATAAAGCGTAGGTACTTCTATCTCATCTCCTAAAACTGCCTGCATTATAGTAACAGGCACTTCAAGAATTATATCGTCTGCCTCGCGTTTATAAATTTCATGATGTTTTATATTTACTACCACATACAGGTCTCCACTACCGCCACCATTTGCACCAGTATGTCCTTCTCCTGAAAGTTTTATATATTGTCCCTCTTCTACTCCCGCAGGAACTTTAACTTCTATGGTTCTTCTTTTCATGCGCACACCAGAGCCTGCACATTCATCACAGTAATGTTCCGCTGTTTCTCCAGCACCACCACAGGTAGGACAAGTAGTCACTACAGAAAAAAATCCACTTGCCTGTCTTACTTTTCCAGCTCCACCACAGGTCTTACAAGTATTTTTACTTGTCCCTGGTTTTATGCCTTTACCCTTACAGGTCTCACATGGTTCTTTGCGTCCTACTTCTACATTTTCTGTTTTTCCAAAAGCAATATCTTCAAGTGTTAATGAAGTATCAAATCTTATATCATCCCCTGTGCGTTTACGACTTCTCCCACCTCCGCGTTTACCAGTACCGCCGCCAAAACCAAATAAATCTCCAAAAATATCTGAGATGTCTCCAAACATATCGCCCATATCATCAAACCCACCGTATTGCTGTGAGCCGCCGCGGCCTTTCATGCCTTCATATCCCACTTGGTCATATATGCTTCTTTTTTGTGGGTCAGATAAAATCTGATAGGCCTCGCCTATTTCTTTAAATTTTTCTTCTGCTATTTTTTTATCGCCCACATGCACATCAGGGTGATAAACTTTTGCTTTATTACGAAAAGCATTTTTTAATTCTTCAGGGGTTGCAGATTTAGAAACTCCCAGCAGAGCATATAGGTCTTTATCAGGCATTTAATATTTCCTCATTTCTTATTTTCATTATTTTTGTGTTCGTCTTTTTTATGTTCGTGATTTTCTTTTTTGTGCACTTCATTAATTGCGACTTTCACCATAGAAGGTCTTACTACCTTGCCATCAAGTATGTAACCTTTTTGGAAGACTTCCAATATTTCTCCATCTTTTTTTCCATCCACATGTTCTTTATGTACCACATGGTGATTATTAGGGTCAAAAATTCCATGTGCTGGTATTTCCTTTACGCCCATGTCTTTCATAGTGTTTTCAAACTGCTTTAGCACCATATCTATTCCTTTTTTTAATTGTGCAAAATCTTTTGATTTATCTGCCGATGTGATTGCGCGCTCAAAATTATCCACGACAGGAAGAAACGCCAACACAATCTCGCTTCTCGTGAACTTAATAAAATCTTCTTTATCCTTTTGCATGCGCTTGCGATAATTATCCTGTTCTGCTAAAGCCCTCAAATATTTATCTGTCATTTCAGCTATATTTTCATCTTTTTCCTGAAGTATATCTTCAATTGTTTTTTCTTTTTTTTCTTCTATAACTGGTTCAGGTGCAGTCACAGGTATCTCAGCGTTTTTTTCAGGTTCCTTTTTTTCTTCTTCTTTTTTATCTTCTTGCATTGCAAGGCCTCCAGCATAATATAATCGCCACAAAAGATGCAGCGTTTGGGTTTAGTACCGTTTAAGGACAAAAAGAATTATATGTTTTTTACTGTTTAAAGTCAATACCTGTGCAGAGTTTGTATAAGGGAAACCTTATTTTGGCTTGTATTTATTAGCCTAAAAAACCTTTTCTAATCATCATAACAGCAATTGCAGCCAGAAGTAGTGCCATAATACGGGACATAGCTGACACTCCTGTTTTTCCTATGGCTTTTATGATAAATCCTGAAAAACCAAATATCGTAACAGCGATTGCTACATTAACTACAACCGAAATGACCGTAGGCCAAACACCGTACTGGTCCACTATGATAAGACAAGTTGTAAGCACTCCAGGACCTACAATAAGCGGTGTTCCAAGTGGTACGGCTCCTAATTCAGCCGCTACAGCCGCCTGTCTTCCTGGGAAAAACATATCGCGCAAAGCAACAAAGAAAAGAATGAATCCTCCGGCTATCATAAAATCAAAAACAGTAATTCCTAAAACAGAAAACAGCCACTTACCTATAAGGATAAATCCAAGTGCTAAGGAAACGCCTGTGATAAAAGATTGCAGTAGAACTTTTTTAAGTTCAGTTTGCTTTACATCTTGAGTTAATGAAATAAACATTGGCAGCACACCTATGGCATTGACCGCAACAAAAAGTGGAATGAAAGCAAGAAAAATATTTTTCAACATTTATTTACTCCTTTATTTTAATAGTAAACTCTCTAATCATATTTTCATTATACCTTTTATTTTGATATTGTATTTAATAAAATTCAAAAAATGTTTCTTCTCTTCAACTTACAAAAAGACTTGTTGATGAAAAGTTAGGGTCTGCAGTTAAGTTAACACCTAATCTTTTTAAACCCATTTCATCACCTGGGGTTGGCATGTGTGTTATGTGCATTTCACAGCCATTTAATTCTTTGAGCTTTTCCACTGCGAGTTGGGCTGTAGGATTTTGAGTGGCGCTTATGCTAAGCGCGATTAAAGTTTCTTCTAAATCCAAGCTAACTGATTTCTTACCAAATATCTCTTTTTTAAATTTACCTATAGCTTCTATTATATTCGGTGGAAGCAAATGTATTTTATCCGGTACTTCCGCCAAATGTTTTATAGAATTAAGCACGAGACTTGATGTAGCATGTAAAGTCATAGAGTTTTTTCCTGTTATTATAGTTCCGTCTTTGAGCTCCAGTGCAGCACCACAACATATACCTTCATTCCCACTCCCTGTTTTTTCCAAATCAGAAGATACTTTTCTCGCAGGTGGAACCACCAAACGATCCTCTTCTTTTACTCCATTTTCTTCCATGAGCAATTGGCATTTTTGTGCTGATTCCTCATCCACTAAACCTGCCAAATATTCGCATTTATATCTAAAATGTCTTCTTATGATTTCTTGCTTCGCCGCATTTTGGCACTCTTCATCATTCACAATACCAAAACCTGCACGATTAACACCCATATCGGTCGGTGATTTATAAACATCCCCACCCATGATTTTTTTTAGAATCCTGCTTATTACAGGAAAGCACTCCACATCCCGATTATAGTTAACTGTGACCTTATTATAAGCCGCCATATGAAAAGGATCTATGAGATTTACATCTTTCAAATCCGCGGTCGCAGCTTCATAAGCAGCGTTTACAGGATGCTTCAAAGGAAGATTCCAAATTGGAAATGTTTCAAACTTTGCGTAAGAAGATGAAATTCCTCTTTTATGATCATGATAAAGTTGAGATAAACAAGTGGCGAGCTTACCGCTATTTGGACCAGGTCCGGTTACAACCACAAGCGGTTTATCTGTTTCTATGTAATCGTTAGCGCCATATCCTTCATCACTTACTATCAAATCAACATCTGTAGGATAGCCTTTTGTAAATTTATGGGTATAAACTTTGACCCCCCTACGCTCAAGTTTGATTTTAAAAAGTTGAGCAGATGGTTGTCCTTCAAAACGGGTAATAACAACGCCAATAACATCAAGCCCCAATTCTTTAAGTTCGTCAATAAGTTTCATAACATCCGCATCATAAGTGATTCCAAAATCCGCGCGGACTTTTTTTCTTTCAATCGCGCCAGCGTATATGGCTATCAAAATACCTGCTTTATCTTTTAACTTTTGGAGGAGCCTAATTTTTACATTTGGATCATAGCCTGGCAACACTCTGGCAGCGTGAAAATCAAACATAAGCTTGCCACCGAATTCAAGATAAAGCTTATTGTTGAATTTTTTTACCCTTTCAAGTATGGCAGCTGTTTGTTCTGTCAAATACTTCTCATTATCAAAACCATTTTTTACAGTCATTAAAACACCCCTTCTATGGCTTTTCCAGTACTCTTCCGACAGAGTACTAACACTGAAAAAGCTTTGCTTTTTTTATCGACGCCAATACTAAAATATTATTTTATCAGACAACTTAACTCTGTGCTATATAAACCGCACTCACCTGTTTGACCGAATCTGCATTTAAATATATTTTTCCATTATCAGGTATGTCGCTTCCTTCAATCAAGCGTATAGCGCCCTTCCACTTTTTTTCTTCAGGCAGTATTTCCAAAAATCTGTCAGGTAACTTCAATAATAATTCTTCATTTATTATATTTTCTTTTTTTGTCACAAACACGCCCATATATAAAATATCCATTTCCACCATATCATTGAAAAAATGCGTGCCCATAGATAAGTCAGGAGTTAAACCTTCATGCATTGCCCCTATCTCACATATAACAGACGCAGTGTTTATTTCCGAAAAATTCACAGGAACTCCGAGTGAAGGCATTTTTGTGCACCATCTGCCAGGACCAAGTAACATTATGGTTTTGTGCTCGTCCTTATCATGATGATGCGCGAGCTTGCCGACCAAACGAGCGATGGCATATCTGTCTTGTTCTGGAAGTTTTCCGTAAATTGCTGGCACCACATATATAATCCGGTCTATTACTGCATTACGACTTCTACCAACAATACCTCCTGATGCTTTTAAAATCATGTGTTCACTGTCTATGTCTGGAATTGCCTTTATAGACGAGCCGTCCCTTATCACATTTTGTGGTCTGCACTGTAAAAGATTTATCCTATATTTCCCATTTGGCAGAAAGTTTGCAGTGAACTCTATATCCACTTGATTACCATACGCTACTTTAAGTATAGTAAGTATCTCTCGCATATCTTTTATAAATGTTGTTTCTGAAAAAACAGCATTAAAATCTATTACCTTATGTGTTGCTCCATTTTGTTCTACTTCTGTTGAAAACAAATCAACCCGCAAATCAGGGTTTTCTTTTATAATATCTGTAAAGTATAAGGTCTGCTCAGCATTTTTTGCTAAATCCAGCACATCTACCCGCTTTTGTGTAAACTTCAATACTTCTCTACTATTTCCTTCTGGTCTCTTTTCAGGCTCATTTAATGCCACAATACGCGTATAATCATCATCATGACGGTCAACCGCCCTGGTGCCTAAACCAAAAACAAGTCTTAACAATCCTGCTTCAGGATCTATGGTCTCATCCCAAGTGTATGAATTATAAGACACGCCTACGCCTGCAAGCTCTGGCATGAAGATATTTTTATATCTTGACCCTGATACTCTTTGTACCAGCAAAGCCATTTGCTCGTCATTTTCCAAAACATTACGCCGTGCACGATAAGCAAGAGCTTCTCTGTTCATAGTACTGGCGTAAATGATCCTGACAGCATCCAAAAATTTTTTCAGTCTATCTTCACGCGTGCCATTGTTCACACAAAATATGGAATCGTATTTACCCGAAAAAGCATTTCCGAAATTATCTTCTAAAAGACTACTTGAACGAACTATGATAGGTGCCTGACCAAAATAGTCAAGCATATCAGAAAATCTTTTTATTACTTCTTCAGGAAAACTGCCGGAGAGTATATGTTCACGCGCTTCTTCTATTCCGTCAAAAAGTGTCTCTTGGTCTTTCTGTTTTTGTCTGGTATGCCAACAACCGTTTTGCACAAGAAAAGAATAAAATATATCAGAACCTATATAAAACGAATCATGCTTTTCCATAATTTCATCATAACGACTAAACTCTTTTTTTAATATATCGTGTGCCAAAAGCATACCAACTGATTTGCCACCTATCATGCCGGACCCTATCATGCGTTTCCAAATATGTATCAAACCAGGAAGGTCCATATGTTTTTGCACCATAGAGACCATGCGTTCATCAGTGGCAATCACCTGCTTTAGCTGGCGTCTAAAAACTTCCTGAACTGTTTCTTCAGAACATTCGCCTCTCTTGCAAGACCCTATAATATTTTCCGCTTCAATAAATAATTTATCCCAAAGTCCCACAGCCCTATAAGGCGCTGACTGTAGCCCATACCACGGTCCTGATACTGATACTTCGGATATGACAGTTGAATCCATAACAGGTACAAAATCATTTTCCTTTCTTTCGTGTAGCATATACATAGTAGGCGAATAACGACCGTCAACTTTTACAGGATGTATATACTGCTTGCCCTGATTGCTATATGTATCCAAAACAAGTTGAGTTGTGCGTGTGATAAGCTGTGTGGCATGATAGGAATTATAATTGCGAAGGACCATAAAGTAAGCGATACATTTCATTTTTAACAATCTCGGGCAGGTTAAAAAAAAGAAGTTTTCTATCATAGATTCAGAAAAGTGTTCCACCGCAAGTTCTGAGAGCGAATCAAAAATATAATATCCGCCATCACCTATACGACCTATAACTTCATGCATAACGGTTATAAATTTTTCAAAACCTTCTTCTGGTTTTAAATAAACTATCTCTGCCCCGCTATCTAAAGAAACAAACTCGGGATGACTGGCAAAGCGAAAATACACCAGTTTTCTACCCTGTGCTTTAGCATAATCACAGTATGGCTTTACATAAGGCATAAAATCATCTATAGAATCTGTCTGCCAAACTATATT
>JBAXIL010000048.1:0-10194 GCA_037138355.1 bacterium | reverse complement strand
GCAGTAAAAGTAGTTGAACCAGTAAAAGAAGAAGTAAAAGAAATAATTAAAGATGAGACACAGGAAGTAAAATAACGGAAATTAAATTTTCCTAAAAAAATCCACGTGGAGGTGCCATATTATGGCAATGTCAACAGAAGAGTTAGTAAAGGAAGTAGAAAGCTGGTCAGTAATAGAATTAAACGAGAGAGTGAAAGCACTTGAAGAAAAATTTGGTGTTTCAGCAGCAATGCCTATGATGATGGCTGGCGGAGCAGCACCAGCAGGAGCAGCAGCAGAAGAGCAGACATCTTTTGATGTTATCTTAACTAATGCCGGCGAAAAGAAGATACAGGTAATTAAGGTTATCCGCGAACTGACAAGTTTAGGTCTCAAGGAAGCCAAAGAAATAGCTGACTCAGCACCGAAAGCTGTAAAGACCGGCGTAGCCAAGGACGAAGCCGATAAGATGAAGGCAAAACTCGAAGAAGCAGGCGCAGTAATCGAGCTTAAGTAAGTCTTTTGCCGTAAGTTTTAAAAATACTTTACAGGAAGGGGCTTACATATGGGAAGATTGAAACAGAAGTTTAATGTTGAAGAAGTTCTGGAAATTCCAGATTTAATGGACATCCAGAAGAAGTCCTATAAGGAGTTCCTCATGAGGGAACTACCTGCTGATAAAAGAAAAAATCAGGGACTTCAAGAAGTATTCAACAGCGTATTCCCAATAGCTGACTTTAACGGATTTTATACGCTTCAGTTTGTCGGTTACGAATTTGGACAACCAAAGCATCCCGTTGATGAATGCATAGAGAGAGGCGAAAGTTATGCCGCTGCTTTAAAGGGAATATTTAGGCTGGCAATAAAAGAAGTAGATGAAAAAACAAAAGAAATGTCACTTAAAGAAGCGCCTGAACAGGCAGTTCATATATGTGATATACCTCTAATGACAGACCGCGGCACATTTGTTATAAATGGAGCCGAGAGAGTTATAGTCAGTCAGTTGCATCGTTCGCCAGGAGTTTCTTTCGAAGAGGAAGAAGAAGGCGAAGGCTTAATGGGTGCACCTGTATATGTAGCAAGAATTGTTCCTTATAGAGGAACATGGTTTGAAGTTGAATATGATATTAATGAATTTGTATATGCAAAAGTTGACAGGAAAAAGAAATTTCTGGTAACTACAATATTAAGAGCCATGGGTTATGGTAAAACAGAAGAAATTCTTTCTCTGTTTTTTAAGAAAGAATCTATTTCTATTGACGACAAAGATATCGTTTCAAAATTTTTGTTTGAAGATGTCATAGAGAAATCAACCGGCGAAGTCATAGCTGAATCAGCAACTCTTTTAAGCAAAGAACTTGTTGAGAAGCTAAGAAAAGCCGATGTAAAAAAGGTTCAGACAGTAATTCTTGGAGAAGACAATCCTTACTTCAATGTTTTAAAGACTATCAAAAAAGACGGTATCAAGTCCGAACAGGAAGCTCTAATTGAAATTCACAGAAAAATGAGACCTGGAGAACCTGCTACCTTATCCGGTGCTAAAACTCTTTTTAAAAATCTTTTCTTTGACCACAAAAGATATAATCTTGGTGTAGTCGGAAGATATAAAATGAATAAGGCATTGGGTTTAGACAAAGATAAATCAACAAAAACATTAGATGAGCAGGACATCATAGCAGTAATAATGAAGTTCTTTGATGTAAACTCAAACAGAATGGAAAAATCAGACATAGACCATCTTGGTAACAGGCGCGTGCGTTCAGTCGGCGAACTTGTTGAAAACCAATTCAGAGCGGGCTTAGTCAGAGTTGAAAAAATGATTAGAGAAAGAATGACTATCATTGATATGAAAAATGCTATTCCTGCAAATCTTATTAATCCTAAACCTTTAATTGCGGCTATCAAAGAATTCTTTGGATCGTCACAGTTATCACAGTTTATGGACCAGATAAATCCTTTAGCAGAACTTACACACAAAAGACGTATTTCCGCTTTAGGGCCTGGTGGTTTAAATAGAGAACGCGCTGGATTTGAAGTCCGCGATGTTCACTACACTCACTATGGAAGACTTTGCCCAATTGAAACACCTGAAGGACAAAACATCGGACTCATTACATCCTTGGCTACTTATGCCAGGGTAAATGAATACGGTTTTATTGAAACTCCTTACAGAAAAGTAAAAGATTCAAAAGTGCTTGGCGAAGATAAGATAGAATACATGACAGCAGATGTTGAAGATAATTATCGCATAGGTCCTTCGGATGTAAAGTTGGATGATCATGCAAAAATTACTGACGATGCTGTACTGGTAAGATATAAAGGTGACTTCACTATGATGTCTCCAGATAAGGTTGATTATATAGATGTATCACCGAAACAGGTTGTTTCTGTAGCGGCTTCACTCATACCTTTCCTTGAACATGATGATGCAAACAGAGCACTCATGGGTTCAAACATGCAAAGACAGGCAGTTCCTTTATTAGTTACTGAAGGAGCGATAGTCGGTACTGGTATGGAAAGAAAAGCTGCATTAGATTCAGGCAGAGCAGTTACAGCAAAGCATGCTGGTTCTGTGGCTTTAGTTGATGCAGATTGTATTATCGTATTAAGAGATGACAAAGAAGGAACTTTGAAGGATCGCATGGATGTTTATGAATTGCGTAAATTCAAAAGAACAAACCAAGATACAACTATTAATGAAAAGCCTCGCGTCAATAAAGGCGACAGAGTAAAGAAAGGCGATATCATAGCAGACGGACCAGCTATGAACCACGGCGAGCTCGCGCTTGGCAAAAATGTAATTGTGGCTTTTATGCCTTGGAACGGATACAACTATGAAGACGCTATTGTTTTGAGTGAGAACATGTTAAAGAGAGACACATACACTTCTGTGCATGTTGAAGAATACGAAGTTGAATCAAGAGATACAAAACTTGGGCCAGAAGAAGTGACTCGCGATATACCTAATGTTTCAGAAGATACTTTAAAAAATCTTGATGCTGAAGGTATAGTTCGTATAGGAGCTAAGGTTAAACCAGGCGACATATTAGTAGGTAAAGTAACTCCAATTTCAGGATCCAACTTAACTCCTGAAGAAAAACTTTTGAAAGCCATATTCGGTTCAAAGGCTGATAATGTAAAAGATTCATCTCTTCGCGTACCGCCTGGAATAGAAGGAATTATTCTTGATATAAGAATGTTTTCCAGAAAAGAACGCGGCAGAAGAAAAGATAAAGAAGAAGAGAAAATCTCAGGTCTTCGTAAAGAAAGAGATAAAATGGTTCAGGAGTTGGATATAAAACTTAAAGAGCGTCATAAAGAAATTGACTCCATGGATGCTTCAAAAGATGAAAAGAATAAAATGAAAGAACAGGAAGCGGTTTATTTTGGCTATATGCAGGAAAAAGTAGAGAATGATTACAGAGAGAAAAAACAGGTAAAAGGCGATGACTTGCCACCTGGAGTAATCAAACTTGTTAAAGTCTTGATAGCTAAAAAAAGAAAAATATCGGTTGGAGATAAAATCTCTGGAAGACACGGAAACAAAGGTGTTATTTCAAAAGTCCTTCCAGTAGAAGATATGCCTTACTTAGCGGATGGTACTCCTGTGGATGTAGTTTTAAATCCCCTCGGCGTTCCTTCTCGTATGAATGTAGGGCAGTTGATGGAAACTAATTTAGGTTTTGCCGGAAGAATATTAAATAAGGCATATGAAACTCCAGTATTTAATGGAATGAAAGAACATGAATTAAGCATCGAAATGAAAGAAGCTGGAATGGATGCAGACGGCAAGACAAAACTTTATGATGGAAAAACAGGAGAGATTTACGCTAACAATGTGACTGTGGGTATCATGTACATGATGAAGCTCATACACATGGTTGACGATAAGATTCACGCAAGGTCGATCGGGCCTTACTCTCTAATCACGCAACAGCCACTCGGAGGAAAAGCACAGTTTGGTGGACAGAGATTTGGAGAAATGGAAGTTTGGGCACTTGAAGCTTATGGTGCTGCTTACACTCTTCAGGAAATGTTGACTGTGAAATCCGATGATGTTGAAGGAAGAAAAAGACTTTATGAAGCAATAGTAAGAGGTAAAAATATACCAGAGCCTGGAATTCCAGAATCATTCAATGTATTGATCAAGGAACTTCAAGGACTCGCGCTTAATGTTGAACTTGTTAAGAAAAAAGTCGGCAGTAAGAAAGAAAATTAAGAAGGAGAGGCAAATAAATGGCTAAAGACAAAAAGAATAAGAAAAAAGAGAAATCACCACTAATAGAACCTAAAGCTACTCCTCTTAATTTAAGCGAGCTGCTTAAATCAAAGGATGAACCAGGCAAGGTTAAAGAAGTTGATTTTAATGCTATTAAGATAACAATTGCTTCACCTGAGATTATTAGACAGTGGTCACATGGAGAAGTAAAGAAACCCGAGACGATCAATTACAGAACTTTTAAGCCTGAGTTTGACGGGCTTTTTTGCGAAAAGATTTTCGGGCCAACAAAAGATTATGAATGTGCTTGTGGTAAATATAAAAAACAAAGATACAAAGGCGTTACTTGCGACAAATGCGGAGTTGAAGTTACAGAATCAAAAGTAAGAAGAGAAAGAATGGGAAATATTGAACTTGCTGTTTCCGTGGTTCATATATGGTACTTAAAAGGCATCCCTTCGAAGCTTGCTTACTTGCTCGGCATTTCCGCCAGAAGTTTAGAACGGGTTATTTACTATGAAAATTATATAGTTATTGATCCGGGTACTGCGACAGATGTAAAAAAATATGAGCTCTTGAACGAAGATGATTATATCAGATTAAAAGAAAAATATCCTGATGCTTTAAATGTAAAAATCGGTGCAGACGCTATCAAGGCATTGCTCAGGGAAAAGGACATAGAAAAGCTCGCTAAGGATTTAAGAAAAGAGCTTGTTAAGACTGTGTCTTTGCAGAAAAAGAAAGATATAGTTAAGAGATTAAAAGTTGTAGAGGCATTTAGAAAATCAGGTAATAAACCAGAGTGGATGATTTTAGATGTTATTCCTGTCATACCACCAGAACTTCGTCCTCTTGTTCAGTTAGACGGCGGAAGATTTGTTACTTCTGATTTAAATGACCTGTACAGAAGAATAATAAACAGAAATAACAGATTGAAAAAACTTATTTCAATTAATTCTCCTGAGCTTATCATTAAGAATGAAAAGAGAATGATACAGGAAGCCATAGACGCACTTTTTGATAATGGCAGGCGCGGACATCCAGTAAGAGGCGCCAGAAATAGACCTCTTAAATCATTGTCTGATATGTTAAAAGGAAAACAGGGCAGATTTAGACAGAATCTTCTTGGAAAACGCGTAGATTATTCGGGGCGTTCAGTTGTTGTTGTTGGTCCATCCCTGAAACTTTATCAGTGCGGACTTCCAAAAAAGATAGCTCTCGAACTTTTCAAGCCTTTTATCATTAACAAAGTTCAGGAAACAGGACACACCATAAAAAGTGCAAAGAAAATGGTTGAAAATGTCCGTCCAGAAGTTTGGGATATACTTGAAGAAATTCTTATAGACCATGTAGTGCTGTTAAATCGTGCACCTACACTTCACAGACATTCTATTCAGGGTTTTGAACCAATACTTGTTGAAGGCAACGCAATTACTCTTCATCCTCTTGTCTGCGGCGGATTTAACGCTGACTTTGATGGTGACCAGCTTGCTGTTCATGTACCTTTATCTTTTGAAGCACAGACAGAAGCTAAGCTTCTCATGTTGGCTCCGCTTAATATCTTATCTCCAGCTTCAGGAAAGCCGATTATTGTTCCTAACCAGGACATCGTGCTTGGAATTTATTACTTGAATAAGGAAGAAGCAGTTAAGCCAAAAAAGAAAATGTTATTTTTCTCAATAGAAGAGGCTGTTATTGCTTTTGACCATGAAGCCATAAAACTTCATACAGCGATAGATGTAAAAATGAAGACAAAAAAGGTTGAAACTACTGTAGGAAGAATAATATTCAACAAGATACTTCCTGAAGGCATGGAATTTGTAAACGAAAAAATGGATAAAAAGCAGATAGGTAAACTCGTCGGTGTGATATTTGAGCGTTATGGTTCAAAAATCGCCGCAGAGGTTCTTGATAAAATGAAAGAGATAGGATTTAAGCATGCGACATTAGCAGGCTTTACAATCGGTTTAAACGATCTCTTAATTCCAAAAGAAAAAGAAGAAATAGTTTACAGAACAGATAAAGAAACACTTTCTATCCGTAAGAGATATGACGATGGTATCATCACGGAAGGTGAGCGCTATAATGCGATTATCGATAAATGGACAACGGCAACTGATAAAGTAGCTGACTTCATGATAAAAGAGTTAGAACAAGATCAGGCCGGATTTAACCCAGTTTGGATGATGGTAGATTCAGGTGCAAGAGGTTCAAAGCTCCAGATAAGACAGCTTGCTGGTATGAGAGGCCTGATGGCAAAACCTCAGAAGAAAATGACTGGTGGAGTCGGCGAAATTATTGAAACTCCGATTAAATCAAACTTCAGAGAAGGTCTCACAGTTCTTGAATATTTTATTTCAACACACGGAGCTCGCAAAGGTCTTGCGGATACGGCTTTAAAAACTGCTGATGCAGGTTACTTGACGAGAAGGTTAATTGATGTGGCGCAAGATGTTATAATCACAGAACAAGATTGTCTTACAATTAATGGAATTAGTGTCATGGCTATCAAGGAAGGCGACGAAATTATTGAACCTCTTTCCGACAGAATTATGTGGAGAGTAGCATTAGATAATGTAGTTGATCTTGTAACTGATGATGTTGTAGTCAAGTCAAATGAACTGATTACTCCAGTAATTGCCAAGAAAATCGAAGATATGGGACATGAAAGAATAAGAGTTCGCTCGGTATTAACTTGCGAAGCAAAATCAGGTGTTTGTTCTAAGTGTTATGGAGCTGACTTGACAACAGGAAAGCTTGTTGAGCTTGGAGAAGCAGTTGGTATTATTGCTGCTCAGTCAATAGGTGAACCAGGAACTCAGCTTACACTTCGTACCTTCCACGTTGGTGGTACTGCATCGCGCGTTGTTGGAGAGTCTGAACTTGAGGCAAAACACGACGGTATAGCAAGATTCATTAATATTAAATTTGTTAAGAATGAAAATGAAGATATGATTGTAACCAGTAGAAATGGTGAAGTATCCATATTTGATGAGAAGAATGTTGAAAGAGAATCTCGTCCAATATTATATGGAACTATTTTAAAGGTGAAAGACGGAGCCATTGTAAAAAAAGCAACCCCTACAGAAAAAGGAACTGTTATTGGATTATGGGATATGTATAACAATCCAATATTTACTGAAAAGGGTGGAAAGATTCAGTTTGATGATATTATTGAAGATGTGACCATGAGAGAAGAGTCAGATCCTACTGCCGGTACACTTGGTATGTTCATAGTGGAATCGCGTGATAAAAGGAAACATCCTCATATAAGTATACTCGCAGATAATGGCGATGTGCTTGTTTCTTATTCAATACCTGTAGGAGCAAGACTTGAAGTTAAAGATAAACAGAGAGCAAAAATAGGTACAGTTCTTGCAAAGTTCCCAAAAGAACTTTCTAAGACACGAGATGTAACTGGTGGTCTTCCACGCGTTGCAGAACTTTTTGAAGCGCGTAAACCAAAAAATCCAGCTATCATTTCCGAAATTCAGGGTAAAGTAAGTTTTGAAGAAACTTCATCAGGCGCCAGAAAGATAATGATTAAAAATGATAATGGCACTGAAAGAGAATATCAGATTCCTCATGGTAAATATGTCAATGTTAGAGATGGGGACGAAGTAGAAAATGGCGAACAGTTAGTCAATGGAAATGTAAGTCCACACGACATTCTTTCAGTACAGGGAGAAAATGCTGTGCAGGAACACCTTTTAAACATGGTTCAAGAAGTTTACCGCTTACAGGGTGTAACAATTCATGACAAACACATTGAAGTTATGGTTCGTCAGATGATGAAAAAAGTAAGAGTTGATGATCCAGGAGATTCAAAGTATCTTATGGATGAACAAGTTGACAGATTTGAATTTGTCAAAGAAAATGAAAAAATGGACAAAGAGAAAAAGACACCTGCGAAAGCAAAGCCTATTCTTCTTGGTATTACAAAAGCTGCTCTTTCTACTGACTCATGGGTATCTGCTGCTTCCTTCCAGGAAACAACAAGAGTTCTCATAGATGCAGCAGTAAACGGAAAAGTTGATATGTTAAAAGGCCTGAAAGAAAATGTAATCATAGGTCATTTGATATCAGCCGGGACCGGAGTTGCAGAGTTTGCTAAGTTCAAAAAAGTAGAGCGTAAAAAAGTTAAAAGAAGCAAAAAAGAATTAGCAGAAGAAAATGCTGAAGAAAAAGAAACAGACGAAACTGAAACAGAAATAAAAGAAGAATAAATAATTACCACCAGTTGGTGGTTTGATAGTAAAAAGCCCGGGTTTATTGCCCGGGCTTTCTTATTTTAAAAAAATACATATGAATTATTATTTTTTTCGAATGATTAACAGTATATGTTCTTACATTGTTTTTTGACTATAAAAAAATAAATAAATAAAAATATAGGTTTCAGATTACAAAATCAATCGTGTTTTTTATTGTTTTTTTTGTTAATAATATTTATTTTTGCAAGATAAAACACTAATAAAAACAGGGCAAACTCAAAAACATGCTCAAAATTGGGCGAATAAGCGTTATTTTAGACCTTATTTATAAGGTATTTTTTAGCATTAAAACTAAAAATAAATGAATAATATAGTTGACAAAAATCGTATTTTCCATATAATACTTGAGCGTTTTTAGAAAAGGCTCTTTCAAGCCGATTGATTAGAATCGAGTTGTGTATATTATATACAATAAGAAGGCGATGGAGAGTTACTTTTCATCGTCTTTTTTTTTTAGAAGTAGAAATAAATTTTAGTAAAGGAGGCAAGAAGTTGCCTACAATTAATCAATTAGTAAGACACAAGAGAAGACAGGTAAAAGTAAAAACAAGTTCACCTGCATTAAAGTCATGCCCTCAGAAGAGAGGCGTATGTACCAGAGTGTACACTGTAACACCAAAAAAACCTAACTCTGCTTTGAGAAAAGTAGCGAGGGTAAGATTATCAAACAAACAGGAAGTAACTTGCTACATACCTGGAGTTGGACATAACTTACAGGAGCACTCTATCGTATTGATAAGAGGCGGCAGGGTTAAGGATTTGCCAGGTGTTAGATATCACATTGTTAGAGGAACGCTTGATACACAAGGCGTTGCAGACAGAAGACAGAGTCGCTCGAAATACGGAGCAAAAGCACCAAAAAAAGAAAAGAAAGCTTAATTATTATTTGATTGTAGAAAATATATAATACGCAATAAAAGCTAAAAAAAGGAGCAACAAGATATGCCTAGAAGAAAAAGAGTAGTAAAAAGAGAAATATCGGCAGACACGAAGTATAATAGCCAACTCGTTGCAAAACTTATTAACTGCATAATGATGCAGGGAAGAAAAGCTACGGCAGAAACTATCGTATATGATGCATTAAAAATGGTTGAGAAATCAGGTAAGGATCCTATAGCAACATTTAAACAGGCTATAGAAAATATCAAGCCACTGTTAGAACTTAAGACCAGAAGAATCGGTGGAGCAAATTATCAGATTCCTGTAGAAGTAGCTCCAGACAGAAGACAGTCACTTGCTATTCGTTGGTTGATTAATGCCGTAAGAGAAAGAAAAGAAAAGAAAACATTTGAAAAACTTGGAAATGAATTAATCTCCGCAGCAAATAATCAGGGTGGAGCGATAAAGAAAAAAGAAGATATACATAAGATGGCAGAGGCTAATAAAGCATTTGCTCATTATCGTTGGTAAATAGGTAAAAGTTAAGTAATTGCTGAAAAATGAAAGTTAAAAAATAAATTAGGAGAACAAGGTACTATGCCAAGAGAAATTTCACTACTAAAGACAAGAAATATTGGAATAATGGCCCACATAGATGCTGGTAAAACCACTCTTACAGAGCGCGTTCTTTATTATACAGGTAAGACACATAAGATAGGCGAAGTACAAGAAAGCGCTGCTACTATGGATTGAATGGAACAAGAACAGAAGCGCGGCAATACATTTACTTAAGCTGCTACAACTTGTCTTTGGAACGAACACAGAATTAATATCATAGATACACCA
>JBAXIL010000047.1:0-10209 GCA_037138355.1 bacterium | reverse complement strand
TTCTTTTTGATGCCTTTTAGCCTTCTGCTGCCACTGCTTTTTATAAATTTCTGTATCTGATTGCCGATGAGGATATTTCAAGATTATACATTCTTCTTCTTTTTCTTGCCGTATAATCCCAATTCTTCAGCAACTTTGTCATAAGGAACAGTCTTACCCTCCTCATATTTTTCAAAATGTTTAATTGCCGCCAGGTCCTCTTTCATCTCTTCTTTTTCTATCCTGTCCATTATGGCCTTTTCTACAAATGTTTTCATGACAAACCCTTTTTCTTTACAAAAGCCCTTCATTTCATCCCTTATTTTCTTATCAAGTTTCATAGTAAATGTGACACTTTTTTCCACATCATCACCTCAACTGTTTTTTATTATTATAGTGAAGAGGATTTGGTAAGTCAAGTATAAAATAATACCAGGGTGTTATATCGTACCGTTTCTTAGAGGAGTTTAAATATTCTTCCGAAGTATCATAAGGTGTTTGTACTGCAATCTCCGATAAGATTATGACATGGCTAAAATTTGTATCAATTATATTCTCTACTATTAACTCGAAGCCCGCCCCCTACCCTTGCGAGTACTTTCGTTACGTTTTTTTAATTGGTTGTGTTGTCAGCTTAATCCCGAGCACTTCTTTCATCAATACTCCTAACTACACAAAAAGCAGAGTCTGCTCAACTTTTCTTTTTTCTTCCTTTTCAATATCAAATAATTTAGGATCAAGATCATTATCCAGCATGGATATTATTGATTTACCTATGTGATATCCTAAATTTGGCGGCACAGCATTGCCTATTTGTTTATATTGAGCAGTCATAGGTCCTGAAAAAATCCACTTATCTGGAAATGTCTGTATTCTTGCGTATTCTCTCACTGTCAGCGGTCTCGTTTCAGAAGGATGGCATCTTTCCGTTTGTTTTTGTGCAGGCGCACATGTTAACGTTAAACTTGGTTCATACCAAGATAACCTTCTTGCCATTCCGGTTCTACCACCAGTATGAAAAAAACTTGCTTTCATGTATTCCTTTTGTAATTTAATAGGCAGATCTTTCCAATAACCGCCAGGTGGAATTTGATCCATTATTATCTTTTTTGATTGTGGATATTTTTGACCTTCTGAAATTGGACAATTATTGAGAGCTTCTTTAATTGAAATCGTATAATCTTTTTCTTTTGGAAATACAAAAGGTATATTCAAATCTTTCCTAATCGCAATTAATATTAACCTTTCTCTTTTCTGTGGAACATCTAAATATTGCGATCTTAAAACCTTGTAGTTTACTCTATAACCGAGTTCAGATAAAACATTTAGCATCGTACTAAAAGTTCGACCATTATCATGTCTTAATAAACCCTTTACATTTTCCCCAACAGCAATTTTTGGATTTGTTTCTTTAACACAGCGGGCAAATTCAAAAAACAGAGTCCCTCTAGTATCTTCAAAACCAAGACTTTTTCCAGCATAGCTAAACGATTGACACGGAAATCCAGCCTGTACTACATCTACTTTATTTTTATATTTTGAAAAATTCAATTTTCTTATATCTTCATTTATTATTATCGAATTAGGAAAGTTGTTCTTTAATGTGGCACAACTATGTTTATCAATTTCATTTAGAAGAATATGATTTAAACCTGCATTTTCAAAACCAAGTGCAGTGCCCCCTGCTCCAGCAAACAGTTCAATTATGTTGTACCCAGTTCGTTTGTTTGTTTTTAGTATTTTATAGTTATTTATAGAATTACCATTATTAAGTTTATTGTGTAGTCGCGCAATCTCATCAATATCAAATACGCGATAGTTGTGAATTGATCGTTTTGACTTAATTAATCCTTTTTTGTCCCATCTCCGTATGGTATCAACTGAGACATTCAATCGCTTACTAACTTCGTGAACTGTAAATTGCATAGTATAACTCCTTTTTATTATTAAGAAATTATACCAATAACCTTTGCATAATGCAAAGGTTATTTATTAAATGCTTTATTAAAAAGCTCATTAAAAAGTGGATTTTTTAATATTTCCAAAGTACCATCGAATTTTGTTATTTCTGAAATTACAAGTGGAATCGCATTATACAATTTATTAATAGCCAATTTATCGTCTGTAACCAGCTCATAAAATGACTTTCCATCAATTTCCCGAATGCTCTCATTTTTTGGTCGTTTTAATTTGGTTTTATTATCAGGAGGCTGAAATGGGCTGTTTATTCTCTTCTTGGTTATTATCGCCACATAATAACCTGTATATTTGATGTATTTAGTTTTAAGAAGAGTATCAAGATCATCATAAATTGCAATTTTGTGATTTCCTTTTGTAGTATTAAATTTATTCTTTATTTCCGCAATAATTTTTCTTTTCTCACAAATTATATCAACAACATGACCCGTACCTAAATTTGTCCATCCTCCAATTTTCCCAAGAACTTGTTGATGAAACAAACCTATTGCATTCTGAAATGACTTATTATCTTGTCTTATTTTTTCTTGAACTAGCCATTGGTCTAAAGTAATCTTTTCTTTCGATGCTTCAATAATAGCAGAAAATGGGTCTAACATATTTTTATTAATATCTTTTTCTATTTTTTCTTCAGGAAAAAAGTTTTGTTTTACAATTTGACGCAAATCATCATTGCTAATAAAATCCAGGTATTGTTTAATATTTCACCTCCTGATTGTTGAATCAAATACTATTAATCATAATTCATTTTTTTTATTTATCACAACTCCTTAAAAACTTACACCTAAAACCGCCCCTACATATGCAACAGATGTCCCATCTTTTCCATCTTTGTCTTTAAATATCTCCTATTTGTCTTATTCGCCTTTATTTCAATAGGCACTCGACCTGTTATCTCAAGTCCATATCCTCTTAACCCAATTAATTTTTTTGGATTGTTTGTCATTAGCTTCATCTTCCTCACCCCAATATCATACAATATCTGTGCGCCGATTCCATAATCCCTCATATCCGCAGGTAACCCCAGCGCCTTATTAGCTTCTACAGTATCTAACCCTAACTCATTTTGCAGTTTGTATGCCTTTATTTTATTTACCAAACCAATTCCTCTACCTTCCTGACGCATATAAAGCAGTATTCCTTTTTTCGCATGTTTTATTCCTGTAAGTGCCGCGTGAAGTTGATCGCCGCAATCGCATTTTAAAGAACCCAAAATATCCCCAGTCAAACATTCTGAATGAACTCTGACTAAAACATTATCATGTGCTTTTATATTGCCTTTGATTAAAGCCACATGCAAATCATTACCTTGCTTATCTGTATAAATCATTATTTTGAAATCCCCATAGACAGTTGGCAAATGTGTTTCTACAAGTCTTTCTATCAATACTTCTCTTTTTCTTCTGTACTTTATTACATCTTCCACACTGATTATAACCATACCGTGTTTCTTGGCAAAAGGAACCAGTTGTGGTAATCTCGCCATAGTACCATCGTCATTGAGAATCTCACAGATAACGCCAGCTTTTACTTTTGCTTTCGCAAAGCCAGCCAAATCAACAGCTGCTTCTGTATGCCCTGTGCGCTCTAACACTCCTCCGGCTTTTGCTTCCAAAGGAAATATGTGTCCCGGCCTTACAAAATCATCAGGACAAGCGTTTCTTGAAGCTGCTTTTTTAATAGTAAGTGCTCTATCTGCTGCTGATATACCTGTGGTGATACCTTCACTTGCATCAATAGATACAGTAAAAGCAGTACGCATGGACTCTTTATTACGCGTCACCATTTGGTCTAATTTCAGCTTATCTATCTGCTCTTTTCCCATAGCAAGACATACAAGTCCACTGGCTTGTTTTGCCATAAATGTAATCTGAGCAGGTGTGATTTTTTCCGCCAAGCATATTATATCGCCTTCGTTCTCACGATCCTCATCATCTACTACAATTATCATTTTTCCTTTTTGTAATTCCTTTATTCCTTCTTCTACTGTTGCAAGCTTTATTCTTGACATTACACACCTCTATTTTATTTTGTTAAACCGCTATTTACGAGTACATATCCACGAGCATTCCATTTATCTTTTCTAAGGCTGCCAATAAATCAAGACTTTCTGCCTGCTTTTTTATCAGTTCAATTGTTATTTTTTCAAGTTCTTTATCTACCTGCTGAACCATTATATATACTTTTTTTCTTTTTATCATAAGCTTTGAAGAATCAGAAACTTTTACTTCATATATTTTTTTAACTGCTTGTGTCATAAAGTTTTTAACCATTTTTTTATACTTTTCAAGTTCTTCAAAAGTTCTATGCTTGGCTAAGGTCTTTGCCTGTAGGTCTATCTCTTCTACAAGTTGATCCAAAGACATTTTCACCTGTTCTTCTACAGCTCCATCTAATTCTTTTAAAAAGTTGGCATTATTGACAGTATCGCGCCTGACTTCCTGCACGCCTTTTTTCTCGCCTACTTTTTTGCCTTTACTCATGCGAGTTTTATCATCATCTTTAGGTGATCTAAACGGCTGTTCTATTCTCATATACACCTTACCTTTCTTTTTTACTAAACCTTACTGCTTAATTAACTTTATTATTTTTTCTTTTGACTCAAAAAGTTTTCAACATACTTTCCTATAATATCAAACTCTAAGTTTACTTCAGCACCTTTTTTAAGATTTTTAACTATTGTATTCTTCCATGTTTCAGGAATAATTGAAATATCAAAACTATTATTTTTAAGATTGTAGGCCGTCAAGCTTATACCACTTACGGTTATTGAGCCTTTTTCTATTATGTATTTTCCAAACTCTGCAGGATATGATATAGAAAGAATGATTTTATCCCCTGCCTTTTCTACGCCTGCCACTTTACCAGTACAATCCACATGCCCTTGCACGAGATGTCCGCTTAAGAACTTATCTAAAGTAAGCGGGAACTCTACATTAACTTCATCGCCTGGTTTAACGGATTTCAGAACCGTCTTTTTTAAGGTCTCTTCCGTCACATCTGATGAAAACTCTTTTATGCCTTTAAATGAAACAGCTGTCAGGCATGCACCGTTTATAGCTATACTCATTCCTTTTTCTGCTTTTAAGATTTCTTTACTAAGTGCTATAGTCAGGACTTTTACGCCACTGCCTTGCCTTATTGCCTTTACACGACCTATATCATATATGATTCCGCTAAACATAATTGAACTCTCCTTTTATTAGAGTGTCTTTGCCTAACTTAATAACTTCCACATTGTTCAAGTTCAAAGCATTATTAAGATTTTTCAAACCTGTCTTTCCTATCACCGCAAGCCCATCATTTCCTATAAATATAGGGGCTATGTAAAGTCTCGCTTCATCGTAGAGTTTTGCTTTTAAGAAAGCGGTGTGTAATGTGCCACCACCTTCCACAAGCATACTTCCTATGCCTAAAGAAAAGAGATATGAGACAGCTTTTTTCAAGTCTATTTCGCCTGTGCTTTTTTGAATTATAACATTTACTCCGCGTTTTGAAAGTGTTTTTATCTTGACCACGCTCATAGAGCGACTAAATATAAATATGTCCTGCGGACTTGAATATTTAAAGATATTTGCGTTTAAAGGAATTTTTCCATACGTATCCAAAATAACTTTTTTGATTTTTTTATTTTTATCTATCCTGCAATCAAGATATGGATTATCTTTTATTATTGTGTTTATACCTGCTACTATCGCATCACATTCTTTTCTTAAGTTCTGACTGTATATACGCGTATGCGGACCTGTAATCCACTTCGAAGTTCCGTTTGAGAGAGCCATTTTACCATCTAAAGATATTCCTGCCTTCATTATGATATAAGGTTTCTTTTGCGTAATATTTTTTATAAATATTCTATTTAATTGTTGTGCCTGTTTTTCAAGAACTCCTGTCACTACCTTAATACCAGCTTTTTTCAAAATGTTTTTACCTTTTGAATTAACTTTTGGATTAGGATCAGTCATAGCCATAACTACTTTTTTAATTCCGTATTTTATTATGGCTTCCGTGCAAGGCGCTGTCTTGCCCCAGTGACAACACGGCTCTAAGTTCACATATAAAGTAGCACCCTTTGCTTTATATTTAATATTCTCAAGCGCCTCTGCTTCTGCGTGTGGTTGTCCTGCTTTTTTATGCCAACCAGTAGAAATGACATTTCCATTTTTTACAATAACACAACCCACAAGCGGATTTGGACTCGTATGTCCTAACCCTTTTTTCGCGAGTTCTATTGCAATAGCCATGTATAATTCATCATTATTTTTCATGAACTGATTATATCACAAAGTCCTTAAAAAATCACAAACCCCAAATCAAATAATATGTCTTATTGTTTTTACCAAGGAATCTTCGCTTTTGGATTTGTGATTGACTTATCAAACTATTTTCTATATCATACTTTTGTTGTGCGGATATGGCGAAATTGGCAGACGCGCTAGATTCAGGTTCTAGTGGCCGCAAGGCCTTGTGGGTTCAAGTCCCTCTATCCGCACCATATTTAGCCTGTTTTTAATGGCAAAAACCGTCCTACCAACCTACTAATAAAAAAAGCGGATGTGCTTTCGCACACCCGCTTGATTTATACTATAAACTACTTACTTTTTGCCAAGCAACTTTATATTTATTTGTTTTACTGCCTCTGGTATAACTTCCTGCGGTTTTTTAGCCCCTGACCAGACCTTATCAAGTGCTGGTTGTATGTAAGAGCTCAAAGATTCCTGCCACTTGTCTGTGTCCGGCGCAAAACATCCGTAATTCACTGCTGTCAAAAGAAACTTTTTTGAAAGTGGCGGCTTACCATCAAGAAAAGCAGCTGATTCTGCTACTGCCTTTATTGCTGGCTGTGCAAGTCCTGTTTTAGCAAGTGCTTTTTGTCCTTCTTCTCCTGCTAAGAATGTTAATAATTTCCATGCCTCTTGTGGATACTTTGTTGTCTTAAGTATAGAATATCCTCCACCACTTATTAAATATCCTTTACCGCCTTTTGGACTTTTAGGAAATACTGTAGCATCCCAATCAAACTTAACTGTTTCGCGGAAAAATGGGGTCTTCCAAATGCCAGACATAAACATAGCGGCTTTGCCTTGTATGAACAAATCAGATGCGCCAACTCCACCCATAGCAGATAGCTGAGACGGAGAAGGCATTACTTTGTATTTAAACATTAAATCTTGTCTATACTGAAATGCCTCTAAGGCTTCTGGTGAATCCAGAGTACATTTTGTAGGTTTTTTTAAGTTATCTACTAATTTACCGCCATTAGATAAAACAAATGGTTCCCATATACCCCACTCGTCAGCAAAACCAAAAACTGTTGTGCCGTCTTTTTCCTTGGTAGTCATTTTCATAGCAAGCGAACGCATTTGATTCCAATCCCACTCAGGTGTTGGGTACTTAAGTCCTGCTTTATTAAATAATTGTTTATTATAAAACACCACACATACAGGAGCTATGTCTCTTGGCAATACATAAAAGTTTCCATCAACAGTAAACTTTTCAATTATTTTCGGATAATATTTTTCCATAGATATTTTATCTTTAGCCACAAAATCATTTAAAGGAAGAAGAATAAATTTTTTCGCATAAATATAAAACTGCTCGGCATTTACAAACATAACATCTACTGGATTACCGCCAGAAATCTGAGTTAAGATTTTTTCCGTATAGGAGTCGCCAGCTGGCAAGCGCTCAAGTTTTACATCTATACCAGGATTTGCTTTTTTGAATAGCTCCACTGACTGTTTGATAATCGAAATCTCACTTGTGTCACCCCAATAAGCACAACGCAAGGTAACTTTAGCTCCTAATACTTTTTCGCTTCCCATTAAGACAAAAAATGCAGAAATTACAAATAAAAATGTAATCATAGAAATCGTTTTCGTGATTTTTTTCATTTTTCCTCCTTAACATTTTTTTGGATTTGTTTTATTATAATAGCACATGTTTTTGATATGTCAAACAGATTTGATATTGGCTTTAATTGCCTCTCACTATAAAGATTTTACCTATATTGACTTGCTTTGACTTCTGATTTTTTATCATATAATAATACACACCTGGCGACACTACATTATTATATGTATTTGTACAGTTCCAAGTTGCCCTAATTGTTGAACAATATATCGACCTTACCATTTCTCCTGTCAGCGTATATATCTGTATAGACGAATTAGGTATCACATTGTCAAACTTCACCAAATTATCTGTATCCAGATTAAATGGATTTGGGAAAACTACTGGCTTCCCTATAGGGTAAAAAGATGTTTCTGACTGAAGTGGTGGATGTTTACCGACTGATACTGTATAAAACGGATCATTATAATCAGTCATCACCGTATTTGACAATGGTAATCTGGAAGCATCCATAGTTACTATTCTAACCACAAACTCTATAGTGAGTTCTCCGCCTGGTGCTAAAGCATAAGGATTACCATAAGAATCTTTTGATATGTCCCAATATAAATAATTTCCAGTTTGCACTGGTGCTATCTCAAAATTATTTGAAGTAAATAACATATCAGTAGAAAGCGTATCCCATACTGCTATATTAGTTGCAGTATAAGGAGTATTATTTACTATTCTAATTGTGTAAGTAATATACGCGCCAACTGAAGGACTATCACCAGATGTTCCTAAACTTATATCTAAATTAACAGGAGGTGGTGTGGGAGTATTAGTACTCGTCGCGGTAACTGTCTTTGTTTTTGAGTTTGTCATTGTTGGAGTATTTGTAATTGTTTTTGTTACTGTGCTTGTCTGAGTATTTGTTGCTGTGGCTGTGCTGGTGCCTGTATTTGTGATTGTCCCTAATACTGTCACTATGATAGTAAATGTTGCCGAATATATAGGAGTTACCGTAGATACAGGAGTACTTGTGTCGAACACTACAACCGTAGCAGTAGATGTTTCTGAAAAGGTTATAGTAATTGTAGGTGTGTTTGAAGAGGCAGTGTCAGTTCCCGTAAAAGTTGCAGAAGGTGTTGTTGAATATGTCTGTGTAACTGAAACAGTATAAGTCGCTGATTGCGTAATGGTATAAGTACTGGTATAGGTGCTGGTATTTGTTTTGGTACTCGTATTGCTCGGTGTAATAGTTGGTGTGGTTGCGCCGCAATTAGCACCGACTACTAAACCAGCTGCGATTGTAGAAGCAATACCAGTAGGTACCACATAAGCAGTGTTGGTAATATTCTGACAAGAACAGTTTACAGTTCCCCACCATTTATATGTAACTGCTGAACCATAAGTTAAGGAAGGTATTAGTGGCCACTCTACCTGATCAGGATTTGGAACAGTATTTAGCACAGCCGAATTATCTCCACCTACATAAGTCACGCAAGCAGGAAGCGGATCATAAATCAAAGTATTTATAGAAGTGTCAAGTTCCGAATGAAATATAGAACAGCTATCAGTTCCCCAATTATCTGCATTTGCTGGCGTACCATTAATTACTCCAGCAAAACCTTCTCGAACAGGAAGCCCTGTGATTGTCGGGAAAGTTGGAGTAACAGGAAAAGTAGCATCAGATGTTTTTTTGAGGTAGACCATCATAGTATCTGCCTGCAATACGACCTTCACATCAAACAGACCGCCCAAACTTGCTGGCAAGTTTTGTGTAGTACCTACTTGCGTTGTGCCGTTCCAAAACTTTACTTCGCCAGGACTTGGAGGATTTGGTTTGAAGGTCACATAAATTCCGTTTGCATGTCCTGTTGCAGCCAAATGCCGAACTGCTATTCCAAACACAGTATTGCTTGCGATATTGACTCTGGCTGTTACGGAACCATTAGTACCGCGAGAATAATTATAAGTCATACATGTATTATTATTAGCTACACTTGTTATGGTTCCGCCATTAACTGTCATAGCAGTGCCAGTTCCTTTATTTGACCAGTTACCAGCATCTGCAGCGGACAATGGAGAATCAATCACAGAGCCGTAAGTATTTGTATAATTAATTGTATAAGTAATTGTATCATTGATATTAAATGTCGCCGCATTTGCTGTTTTGGTAATTGAGGCAGGTGCTGGTGTGGCAGTAGGCACTGAATTACAAGTTATGGTAACTCTGCTTCCGCTTGAAACTGGAGATTCGCCCTGACCTTGTATAAAGGCAGTGTTATCAATAAAAGAATCTGCTGTCATACAGCCAGGATCTTTTGCGGTCACCCAATACTTCACTGTGCCGCACTGGTCCACAAGCAAATCCCCAATAGTCCATGAAAGATTATTTCCTGTTTGCGTTCCAGTAGT
>JBAXIL010000046.1:0-11105 GCA_037138355.1 bacterium | reverse complement strand
ATGCGCATGATGTTAGAAGCCGCAGGAGTAAAAAAGTTTTCTATAACAAAAGCTGTGCTGCACTCTATGGGCAAGGATATAAAATATTTTAAAGGCGTTGAAACATTTTTCAAGAACATAAATCAATATGTAAAGAAAAATTTCAAAGGTGTGGAAATCAGGCATTACATTATTTCAGCTGGATTAAAAGAAATCATAGAAGCCTCAAAAATCGCAAAGAACTTTCATAATATATTTGCGTGTGAATATTACTATGACGAGTATGGTAGAGCCACCTTTCCAAATGTAATAGTAAACGACACGATAAAAACGCAGTATATTTTTAGAATCAATAAAGGAAAAGAGTCTTTAAAAGAAAATATAAATACCCATATGGACATAAACAAGCGACCTGTACCGTTTTCTAATATCATTTATATAGGAGACGGGTTGACAGATGTGCCTTGTATGACAGTTGTGCGTAATGGGAGAGGGACATCAATTGCAGTTTATGATAATGCAGAAGGAAGTAAAGTCTCGGCTGAACTTTTAAAAGCCGGCCGCGTGGATATCACAGCTAAAGCCGATTATTCCAAAGGCGGAGAAATAGATGTATTTGTTAGAGAGGTTATTAAAAGAATAGCAAATAAGTAAACAAAGACCAAACAGTTAATTTCATATTAAATCCGTCAAAAATTGACATAAACCAATAAAATTATCTATTTTATTCCTTATATTTATATCCCTATTTCGTGGCACGGTGATTGCTTATATATAGGTATAAGCTAAGTTCTATTTGGGGAAGGTGTATATGCTACCACGCGAATGGCCAGATTCTGAGATAGGAAATGCTTTAGAAAATAGGGACGATATTAAGCTCCAGCAGTTATTTGATTCTGGTAGAAAGTTTAGGAATAAAACAGGAAAGTTTTTTATATCAAGAGTTACACGAAGCGGCAAAAGCCAAGAACTCTAAAAATGTAAGAGAAATCTTTTCTGCTATAGAATTTAAAAAAAAAGGAGGTAAGTCACATGAAAACTAAACAAAAAACGGTGTTAGAACAATTCCCAGCATGGCAGGCATGTAGGGAATTAAACAGAGTTGCTTCTGCAATCATGAAAAATAAAAACTCTGGTAAGGAAAATTTCTTTGAAAGAAACAACATTACAAACTTAACCGAGGCTGTTATGTCTGAGGTGGCAGTAGCTTATGAAAAGTATGAATTTGATAAAGAACGGTATACAGCAAGATTTGGAATGCTTGAAAATATCTCTACCATTAAAAGTAAACTTTATGCGCTTTTTGATACTAATTATATTAGTCATGAGGAGTTTGCGACCATGCTGGTTTTAATAAATCAAGTAAGAACAAAAGTTGTAAAATTTTTTAGGGAAACAAAGGAAAAGGAAAAGGCAAAAGCTAATGCAAATGAAAGAGTCCCAACTCCACCAGATGATTTGCCCCCAGTATAAAGCTTTTTAGAAAATATTAAACTTATCAATATTAAGGAGCTATTTTATGAGAACAGTGTTGACAGCTGAAGCAATCTTATCTCTACCAGATGTATTTACAGTCATGCTGGATAATGGGAAAAAAGAAGCCGCTTATGAAATGCTATGCCTTTATGGAAAAGATCTTATCAGAAGTCTTAGCGGAAGCGATGCTATACAATTTGCTATGGAAGTGAATGCACCTGAAATTATAAAGCTGCTCATAGATTATGGTGTTGGTGGAAAATATAATAAAGATTATTACAGTGTCATATATGAAAATGTACATACCTTCAAAACACCTATTATAGAAAATACATCTGAAGATTATATCAATATTATAGCCCTTGCCATAATGAGTGATAATAGAGAAGTGGCTATGAAAATGATAAAAGAAGCAGTAAACATAAATGCCTGGAATGACAAGGACAGATCCCTCTTAATGTGGGCTGCTTTAAAAGATGATGTTAATATGGCTGAAACCTTATTGAGTTTAGGGGCAGATATAAACAGAAAAAACAGAAACGAAAATACAGCCCTTGATGCTTCTATATGGCGGCTACAAAGAGAAGTGGCTGCTTCTTTAACTACAAGAACTGGGGCGAGATTTTTGAAAAAAGAACTTGTGGAAGCTAATGCCTCAGGCGCAAAAGTTCCCATGATAAAGATACTAAAAGCTCTCACAGGCTTTAAGTCAGAAGAAGTCGCTATGATACGGTTTTTGATCGGGGCAGGTGGTATTTCACATGAGCTCGCAGAATATGATAATAAAAAGGAAAATAAAAAAAAGCAATTGAACATATTTGAAAAAATTGACGAGATTGTTATGCTAAGTCAAAAAGTAGCTAATGCGATTAAGATATTAAAGGAAAGTTTTTAGAACTTAATAAAAGGAGAACATAAATGGAAAAAATTACCCCAGAAGAGTTTAAAGAATTAATCAGAGATTTAAACACCTTTGATTGTCCACCTGCTGTCATGATATTTGGTGAGCCAGGCATAGGCAAATCCTATGCTTCAAAAGAGATTGCGGAAGAACTAAAACGCGAATATATGCCTTTATCCTTAGGGCGTTTAGAGGCTTATGACATAAAAGGTATGCCTGATTTGTCAAAGGAATTCATGGTTTGGAAACCACCACAAATGTGGAATGATATCATTAAGAAAAAAGGAAATGTGCTGCTTCACTTTGATGAGTTTACCCTTGCAGACGAGGCAGTACAAGGCGCAGTATTAGATATAGTTCAAATGAAAAAAATTGACGACATAAAACTCCCAGATAATACTATGATAGTTATTTCTGGAAATATGGGTGGAGATGACGGCACCTTTGCCAAATCAATTACTTCTGCTTTGACTGGCGGCCGTTCTATGGTATTTCAAATGAAAAAACCTTCACTGAGAGAGTGGTTGGCATATCAGCAACCATGTAAAATCATTAAGGATTTTTTGACCGCTAACCCTACTCATTTATATCGTGGTCCTAATCTTGTAGAGCCATTTTCTCCATGGACTTGTCCGCGGTCTTGGTCGCTTTATGATATTGTTATAAAAAAGCTTGAGATAGACAGTCAATCAGATATGGCTTCCAGAAAAAAAGCTATTCGTTATGCCAAATCCATGCTTTCAGAAGAAACTGTAAATATTTTTATTGATTTTATGGAAAATTCTTTAATAGAAGTTATGAAAGTATTAGATCGTGAAGAAATGGCAGTAGAAAAGTTTTTGAAAGCAGATAACTTTAGGCAGGCAGGTTTGATAAAGGAAGCTGTAAAGCAGCGCATAACTCCTAAAGCATCAAAGCTGGAAAAGTTTCAGGGACTACTTGATTTGTTAGTAAAAAGAGAAATGCCTAAGGAACTAATCGCTCTTTTTGCTGAACAACTTGTAAAAGAAGATCCAGAAATACTTGTGTCTTTAATGATAAACAAAATGACTTTAGATACATGGGCTGACAAGCTGGCATACGATACAAAGTAAAAAAATATTTTAAGTTACGAAAATATAATAAATGTACGGAGCTAAGGAGCTTTTATGGAAAATCCAAACACCCAATTAACAAACAATGAAGACTTGGTAGATACTACAGAAGAACTTATACCAGTTGATTTATTGTTAATAAATCGTAAATATCGTATGTTCGGCAGTATTTTAGTTATGCTAAGAAAATACGAAAATGAAAGTATAGGTACTATAGCGGTTACCATGCGTGATAGCGAGGCGGCTATTTGCTACAATAAAAAGTTTATGAAGTCATTATCTATTGAACATAAAATATTTGTTTTACTTCACGAGGCATCTCATTTGATTTTAGCTTCTCATTCCAGATCAGATATGAGAGAAAAAACGATATGGAACATAGCCACAGATATGATTATAAACGAATTGCTTCAGGCAAACTTTGGTATAAAAATACCAGCAGATGCACTTTCTTTTAAAACACTAAAGAGGATGAAAGTAAAAGACGAAGCGGATATAAATATAATTACAGCAGATGAATTGTATAATCTGATAGTTAGTAAAATAGTAAAAGTCAAATATGATGGTTATAGAATAATTATGGAAATGAAAGATGGTTTTAGAATAGAAAGTAGACGCTATGGCGGAGAGTTTACAGATGAAAGTATAGAGCCACGACTTGCAGAAAAAATAAGAGCAGCTTTAACAGACTATAAGGACTCAAGCGGACCTGGGTATAATGAAGGAGACTTTCTAAAAAATCTACAGCGCATAATTGGAATATATTTTCCATTTGAACAAGTACTTCGCAAAATATTTGAAAGAAGAGATTATGATTTTTCTCGGAGAAACCGCCGACTTAAAAGTCCTGATTCGTTCTTTCCTCGCAAAAAAAATCCAGCATATAAAGTATATGCGGCAGTGGATGTCTCAGGGTCAACACTAACCTTTACGGAAAAGTTTTTATCATATATTACGGCACTGCCAGAGTTTGAAGAAGTAGTATTTTTTGATACTGCGATACTTCATATAGTGAAAAAAGGTGATAAGCTCCCGCAGACGATTAAAGCCTATGGTGGAACAGATTTAAATCCAGTGATTACAAGATGGTTAGACATAGAAAGAAAGAATAGGCATACAAAACTGAACTTTGTATGTTTGACAGACGGTTACATAGCACCTTTAGTAAAAATGACAAAAGCAGAAATACTGATTTTGACTTGTGGTATAGAAATAGAAAAGTGCAAAAATATTAAAATAATCGGCCGATAAAGGCCGTAATATAAAAAGTAAAAAAATGTTCTAAATTATCGGAGGAAGAAGCTCATGGGTATTCTATTGAACGAAGAACTAATGCAAGGAATAAAACTCGGAAAAGAAACAAATGTGAAAATGCTGATTGAAGCTGGCGCAGATGTAAACAGCCCTGATAAATCAGGAGAAGTCCCATTGTTGGCGGCATGTATTACTGCAAAACCAGAAATTGTAAAGACCTTAATCAAAGCTGGTGCTAAAACAGATGTAAAAACCAGTATAGGCATATCACCTTTATCGTATGCTACTATGATAGGAAATTATGAAATTTATGATTTGCTTACAAAAGCAGGGGCTAAGATTGATAATAAAGATTTGAAATTAAAAGAAAGTTTCTTTTTTAGTATGTTTTTTGGTTCGTTAAAGATTTCAGAAGACCTGCTAAAAAAAGGTTTTGATCCTAATTATTTTAGTGAAGGCATGACGCCACTTATGGCAGCCGCATCAGATAATCAAGATAAAACTGTAAAGCTACTTTTGGATTATGGAACTGATAAAAACTTAAAAGCCAAAGATGGCAAAACAGCTTATGACTTGGCAGGTAATCAAGAAATAAAAGATATGCTTACGGCTAATGCAACACAAAAATAAAACAGCATTATGGAGAAGAGCATGGAAACTGAAGAAAAAAAAGCGTCTCAATTTATAAATAAAGAATTTGCAAATGCTTTTCGTATAGGTGACTTTTGTCATGCGGCAAAGCTTGCAAGAGCAGGGGCTAACCTTTATGAAGCTATGGTTGGGGAAAGTGATGCACTGACATTTGCTATGACTAATGCTAATATTAATTATCTGCAGGAACTGATTAATATGGGCTACGATATAAACAGGAGAGATAGCAGAGGTGCCAGTCCTATATATAAGTCTATAGAAATGATTGCCGGTTTGCCTTTCAAACTGTTGCTTAACTTAATTACTGACATTGATGCGCGTTATGATGATATGGGAGGTCTATATGATAGCGGTTGGTTACACCACAAGACAGATAATAAAACTCTACTTATGGTATCGTGTCATATAGGGTATGTGGCACAAGTGAAAAATATTTTATCTAAAAAAGCAGATCCAAATGCTGTAGATAGTAATGGTTTTACTCCTCTTATGTACTTAGCGACGAGAAAATATATTCCAAAAATAAAAACGCCTTTTGATTTATTGTTAAATGAAAATGGAGAATTAGTTTTTGAAGAGGAAGTTTTTGGAATTGAAGAAGAAAGACTAATAAAAATAGCAAAAGCGCTGATTAAGCGTGGGGCAGATATAAGGAAAAAAAATAAGGCAGGTCTTATGGCACATCAACTCACCCCGAGTGTTATGCTTAAAAGTTATTTAAAGTCACTATTAGAAACGCAAGCGAGCGTAGCGGTTTAGTTATGGAAATAGCTTAATGAAAAGATTTGTTCTCTATTGACACCTGTTGCTCTACAATATATACTATTATCAATATTGTAGAACATAGGAGGTTTTTATGGGTGTGATAAAAGGCGTACTAAAAGAAGAACTAAATAATTCACTTAAAATGAAAAAAAGCTATGATAAAGCCCTGCGGGAGCTGCCTGTAGGTGCACTTTATCCAGTAAAGAGAAGAAAGAAAGTATATTATTACTTAAAAGTAAGGGTGAAAGACAAAGTAAAAAATATATATAAAGGAAATCCATCAGCAAAGGAAATAAAGAAATATGAAAATGCCAAAATAATGCGGAAAAAATATAGAAATCTTCTTTCTAAAGTAAAAAAACAGATAAAATATCTTAAGGGAGTTTTGCGTGGAAAAGAATCAATATGAACTTTGTTTAAAGATATTACGGCGCTTAAAACAAGCAAGAGTACTTGAAAAAATAACACTTGTAGGAAGTTGGACTATGTTATTTTATGAAAAATATTTTATATCAACAAAATATATTGCAAACATAAGAACAAGAGATATTGATTTTGCCTTGCAGCGCAGGACAGTGTTTGCGAAAAAGGTGAATATCCCAGCATTGATTAAAGATCTTGGTTTTATAACGGAGTTTGTTGGTAAAGAAGGCTATATGCGTTTTATACATCCTGATTTGATAATTGAATTTCTTGTACCTGAAATAGGAAAAGGGACTGACATGCCATATACTGTGTCGCAATTGGGAATAAATGCCCAGCCATTACGATATTTAAGTTTTCTTTTGGATAATACCATAAATGTAAAATTTGAAGAATTGACCATTAAACTGCCACATCCTGCTGCATATGTACTGCATAAGTTTATTATATTTAAAAGAAGGTTAAAAAAAGACAAGCAAGATAAAGATATTGGTGAGGCTTTAGCAATATTTAAAGCCCTTGTTGATAATAAAAATGAAAGTAAGTTAAAAAACATATTTACATCAATGCCGCTTAAATGGCAAAAAACAATAATTAAAAATTTGGAAAGCATAAATGAGATAGAATTAGCCAAGTTTTTGATGTAAAAAGTTATATATCAATTTCTGAATACTAACTTTCGCTATTTTATACAACTTCACTAAATTTGCCTATTCCTTGTCAATAATTGATAGCTAAACTCCAAATACCCCATTTTTTACTAGCATTTTCGAGCTTTTTCTATGGCATGCAAATTGCTTATTATAATATAGGAAGTTAAATAAATAAAAAAAGGAGACTTATATGAAATTAGCATTCATCTCAGACATTCACAGTAACTTCGAGGCACTCAAGACCGTTCTTGACTTTATCAGCAAAGAAAACGCAAAACAGATTTACTGCACAGGTGACACTATTGGCTATAATTATCAACCAAATGAGTGTCTGGACGCCTTGCGAGAAGCAAAGGTAGTGAGTGTCAAAGGCAATCACGAAGACATGGCATTAGGACTATTAGACATGGGAAATTATACACACAGAGCCAGAAATGCGATATATAGTCAAAAGAAAATACTAAAAAAGGATAATATCAGTTTTATAAAGAAATTACCTACAGAGCTGGTGCTGGATGATTACTCTATGAGGCTTACACATGGCTCACCATATAAACCAGAAGAGTTTCATTATGTATTAAGTGAAAGAGATGTTGTAGAAGCTTTTAAGGCATTTAAAGAAAAGGTTTGTTTGATGGGACATACGCATATGCCAACTGCGTACAGGTATGACAAAAAAAATAAATGCTTCGAAGAATTAAGCGGAGACGAGATACGCATAGAAGCTGGCTATAGATATTTAATCAATGTAGGAAGTGTTGGGGAATCCAGAGACGACAATCCTAATGCGTGTGTTTATATTTACGACACAGAAGAAAAGGTCTTTAAAAGAACAAGGGTCGCATAACATAGGGAGAGAAAAATTTAAAAGATTGAAAATAAAAAATAGGAGGGTTGACATGATGGATTATGAAAAGTTAAAACAAGCAATACTGAACGACGACACAGCTGTAATGAAAGAGATTGTAAAAGGTATCAAAGACATTAACGAGCTCGATGAATATGGTTATCCTTTGCTGTCTTACGCATGCGAGGGTGGGAGTGTGAGCATTGTAAAAATGCTACTTGCAAAAGGTGCCGATGCTGGTCAGCTTTATACTCAACATCACAATCACCTGACATTAACTGCCTTGTCAGGGATGAGAAATCAAGCAGAGATTTTAAAATTGTTACTTGATAAAAATGTGGCAGTGGACATAAGGGGTTATAACGACAACACGGCTTTGATAGAGGCGTCTTTTATCGGAAACTTGGAGTGCATGAAGTTGCTGATAGCCAAAGAGGCAGATCTTAATGCGAAAAATGTTAAAGGCAATACTCCGCTTATATCAGCTGCTAAAAACGGGCACTATGATGCGGTTAAACTTCTTATTGATAGTGGAGTTCTTTTACATGGTAAAGGAAACTCCAGAATAATTCCTGCCAATAGGGTTCATCCATTATTAGGAAACAGTGAAAAAATAGAAACAAATGATGCAGCAGATAAAACAGCTCTGGATATGGCAGAACAAAGAGGACATACCAAGATAGTACAATTATTAAAAACAGCCATGAGTATTACAGGTAAACCTGCAAAAGAAGCGATTAAACTGAATATACAAAAAACAGAGGAAATGATAACAGAGTCAGAAAAAAGTCCAGAAGAGGTACTTAGGTGGGCAATAGCTTCAGGCAAAACAGAAAATGTAAAAAAGATTTTAGATCTCGGGACAAAAGTAACAGAAGAAATATACGATTATGCAGCTGAATTTGCTGCATCAAAAACTCCAGAAGTAGGTGTTCCAGGTAGGGCTATCATGGAAATGCTCTATGAAGTAAAGCGAAAAAATAGAAAATGATTAAAAAAAACAAAACATTGACAAGTACTTTAGCCAGGCGTATAGTGAAAACCTAATCACAAATGGGGCGCTTTATAAACAGATTATTTAGAAAAAAATCAAGGTTTTATCCAAGACATATTACCATCACTAAAAAAGGGGAAATATGAAACTACTTCACAAATCTGTAAGTCGCCCTACTCTTGAAGGAGCAGGTGTCAAACTCAAACGCGCTTTTGGTTTCCAAGAGACTTCACTTACTGATCCATTTCTACTTCTTGATGATTTCCGCGGGGACAAAGAACAAGATTATATCGCAGGTTTCCCATGGCATCCACACAGAGGCATAGAAACTATTACTTATATACTTGAAGGCACGGTAGAACATAGTGATTCGCTTGGTAATAAAGGCACAATCGGCAGCGGAGATGTGCAGTGGATGACGGCGGGAAGCGGGATAATACATCAGGAAATGCCACAACCAGCGAAAAACAAACACATGGGTGGGTTTCAGCTCTGGGCAAATCTCTCTAAAGCGGATAAAATGTGCAATCCAAAATACAGAGGCGTTAAAGCAAATGATATTCCTCAAGTAAAAACAAAATCTGGTGCTACGATAAAAATTATATGTGGTACTGTGGACAAAGTAAAAGGTCCGGTACACGCGGAGTTTTTCAGCTTATTTGACCTCAAACCGTCAACTAATCACTACTTGAAGCTTGGAAGCTCTGAAAGCCTCCAACCGCATTTTGCTTGCGGCAATCAGGTTGTTCTTTCTTTGGTTTAGAATCACCTCCATCTTTCCCGCAAACGCCTCAGTCGGTGTCACATAGTTTATTCCGCTATGAGGATCGTTATTGTATGTTAATCTAAATTCTTGTAACCAGTCCAAAACATCGGCAACTGTCGCAAAACTTGACGGGGCATCCCTGTGATATTTTGAATTTTTATTCAATGACTCAATCCAAGGTTCATCGTCCGGTGTGTTCGGCCGGCCGTAACATACTGGAATTTTTAGGGTGCCTTCCAAAAATTCTATTGTCTTTTTAGCTTTCATCGCTGAGCCACGATCTGAAAACGCCACTAAGTTGTCAGTAAAGCTATCCGGTATCTCAAGGATGGCCTGAGCAACTGCTTTGCGTAGATCTGCTGACTTTACACCACGCAGGGAAGAACCAATATGCAGCAAATACCGACAAGGTAAAAGTAAAACAGGAATAGACCATACAGTTATTCCGGAATCAGTCTTGAAACATGAACCGTCATAGGTTATGAGTGAAAATTTTGCATCTAGAAGGTCATGTGCCGAGACATGATTTGTTTTTTTACGTCTCTTTGGATCAAACGATTTTACAAGATCTTCGGCTTTTAAATACCTGTATACCGTCGAGAGAGAAGCATAAAAAGCACCTGTATTATGACCATATACGAATATATGGCTCAAAGGCTTGCCTATATTTTCAGGAATAAAGGCAGAGTTTATAATAGAGGTTTTCTCAAACGGCAAAATTTTATTACATGCCGTTCGTGGTCTTCTCTCTTTTGGATTAGCCCAGCGTCTGTATTTTCTGGCCTTTATGTCAAAGATCAAACAAGCTCTTTTTTGCGTGAAGCCGGAAAGAACAGCTTCGCTGATAGCACTAACAACTATTTGTCTAACTTGGATCGGATAGTGGCCCTTTAAAGGTCCTTTGAGACTCAGCTCGTCTTTTTTTTTAGCAACGCAAGTTCATGTCCGACAGCGGCAAGTGCGTCCTTTACTTGTTCAAGTTCTTTGCCGGTTTGTGCAAGGCTTTCAATCGGTACCATTGATTTTCTCTTGCCTGGTTTAGATGGGTTTGACAACTCTGACAAGGCGGCCTGTTTGATTCTCTTGCGCAAGGCAATAAGATGCCATGGCTTAAGACCGTATCTGTCCAGAATGGCTTTTACCGGGGCGTTGGGCATGGAACACTCCTGATAAACATCGAATAGTTGTTCCGGAGTTAGCTTGGTTTTCTTGGTGCTGGTATTCTGTATGTTGTCAGTCATTTGTCACTCTCCATAAGGGAATTATACATAAGAATCTGCTTTATGCAAACTCTTATGTCTG
>JBAXIL010000045.1:0-11460 GCA_037138355.1 bacterium | reverse complement strand
ACCACTGGGACATCTACATGCAAATCAATTCTATCTAACAGTGGACCTGATATTTTGCTAATATATTTTTCTCTTTGTTGCGCAGAACATGAACAAGCCCTTGTCGGATGCGTGAAGTAACCGCAAGGGCAGGGATTCATGGCGGCAAGCAACATAAACCTCGCAGGGTAAGTGATAGAAGTGGCTGCTCTGCTTATAGTGACATGTCCGTCTTCTAAAGGTTGACGCAAAACCTCAAGAACATTTCTATTAAACTCAGGTAATTCGTCTAAAAATAAAACTCCATTGTGAGATAAGGAAACCTCTCCCGGTTTTGGTATAGCGCCTCCGCCTATCATGCCTGCATCAGATATGGTGTGATGTGGTGAGCGAAATTGACGAGTGGCAATTAGTGCAGATTTATCTCGCATAAGTCCTGATACACTGTGTATTTTTGTTGTTTCAATGGCTTCATCTAAGTTCATTTCAGGAAGTATGGTAGGGAAGCGTCTTGCCAGCATGGTTTTACCTGAGCCAGGAGGGCCTATCATTAATAAATTGTGTCCACCAGCGGCTGATATTTCCAAAGCTCTTTTAATATATTGTTGACCTTTTACCTCTGAAAAATCAATATGATATTCAGATGCTTTTGAAAAAACTTCTGTTATGTCTATTTTATGTGGAGAGATTTCGCTAATGCTATTTAAAAAATCTATTACGATTTTAAGATTCTCCGCTGGAATAATATCTATACCTTCCACTACTGCTGCTTCGTCTGAGTTGGCTGAGGGGATGATTACTCCTTTGTATCCCATTTCCCGAGCAAGCAGTGCTACGGACAGACAACCCTTAACTGTATTTATTGAGCCATCAAGAGAGAGTTCTCCTATGATTAGGTAGTCGTCAAGCTTGTCGTGATTTATCATGCCATCAGCTGCCATAATACCGATTGCGATTGGTAAATCAAAAGATGGACCTTCTTTTTTTCTATCAGCGGGAGAAAGATTGATAGTGATTTTTTTGTTGGGAGGGAATTGATATTCGGAATTTTTTACTGCTGATTTTACTCTGTCTTTGCTTTCTTTCACAGAAGCATCTGGTAGTCCAACTACGGAAAAACCAGGAAGTCCTGGAGATATGTCTACTTCAACCTCAACTTCATACGCATCAATACCTAAAATAGCTGCAGATTTGATTTTACTTAACATTTGTGAGTACACCCCTCTATAAAGTGTTAATACCTTGGCGATTATTATATAACAAAATATAATAAGGTCAAATACAATTATTTAATAATTAGATTTTATAAAGGAGTTTAAAAATAATTACGATTAGTTTTTGGTTTGATATTTTCTTCGTCTGGTTTTAGTTTAAATTGTTGTGGCGCTTGATCTGTAGTAGAGGGTGAAGAAATTTTGCGCGTGCCTTGTGGTGTTATGGGATGTCTCGGGGCATAAGGAACTGCGATGGGTGCTTGTATGGCTGATAAAGGTCCTATAGAGTGCACTGAACTATTGTGAACAGATTCCACGGGTATTATTGGCATTTGTTTTGGCTGTTTCTTTAGGTCTGGAAATTTCTCAGTGGCTAATTCTTCTTTTGGTATGGGTGTTGTTGAAGCTTCATCTACTGTTTCTACTGTCCCTGTATCAAAAATAGCTTTATCTGGTCCTTCTTGTATTCGCTTATATTCATTGCTGGCTGTCGGTTCGTCAATAGGTACTTCTTTAATATAGGGAAGTTTAAGCAGATTAGTACTTGAAATTTCTTGATGGCTTATTGGAATTGAAAGATATTTAGAAATATTTTTTCTTAATGTATTTGCATGTACTATATCCATATTAGTGGTAACAAGTTGTAAAGCTTTTTGAACTGTTATAGATTTCATTATGGCAATTCTTTTCAAGGCGTCTTCCACAGAGTTCTCGGTTTCGTATATCCTAATATGCTTTATAAACTCTTCGGTAGCTTTTTCTGTGTTGCCACGGTTCTGATAGAATTGACCAAGCATAAAGTGCGAATTTTCGTATGTCTTGTCAAGAATTGCAGCTTGCTTGTACATTTCAACTGCCGCGTCAGTTTTATTTAATTTGTCATAAGTTATTCCTAAAGAGTTATATATTTTTGCATTTTGGGGATTGTAAGTCAGGGCTTTTTCAAATGTCTTTATTGCATTTTCGTAATCTTCTTTTTGTTGGTAGGTGTCGCCGAGATTTAGATAAGCACTTAAATAATTTGGATAAATGTTTAACGCCTGATTAAATGCTATTATTGCTTTATCATTCATGTGATGTTCTAAATAGACAATTCCACTATCATGGATTATTTTTGCCTTATTTAAGTTATTGTTGATTGATTCCTGCATTGTTTTTATGGTTTCATTTATTAATTCTGAGCCATTGATAAACGAATCAAAGCCAAGATGATAATATCGTTCTAGAAAGTTAGAATCCAAATCTGCGGCTTTTTTGAACAGTTGAAGTGCTTTTAAATATCCACCGGCATCGTAGTATAAGTTACCGAGACTATTATATAAAATTGCTGCATTTGAATTATATTTAATTCCTTTTTCGTATATTGCGACGGCTTCATTGTATTTATTTTGATTTACATAAATATGTCCAAGAGTATTAAACGCTTCTATGTTATATGAGTTTGTATTTGTGAGTGCGATAAGTATTTCTTGGGCAGGTTCGTACTGTTGTAAGTCGGCATAGATGAAAGCGAGATTTATAAGTATTTCTTCATCATTAGGAAATTGCTCCAGGGCACTTTCGAGCTCTTCAATGGCTTTAGTGTGGTCATTTAGATTGGCGTAATTAAGACCTTTTTTTATGTAGTCATGTTTATTTCTTTTGTCATTCTCGAAGAGTCCCATTTATTAAAGGCTCCTTAAAGTAATGAATTATTAAATATAATTAACTAAAAGCTTTCTGTGAATGCTTTAGTATCTCATATCTACTTTTAGACCTAAGATAATACCACTTATGTTAAATGGAAGAACCTTGTCAGTACTGTCTTTTAATGCAGTATTCTTAGCAATAGTTACTGAGTTGGCAATGAACTCTGTGTCGGAACTCATAGTTGGTATATTGGCAACTCTATAACCAAGAATTAAACCTGCTGAGGTTGGTTCATTGATTTGGTAGCTAATTGTTGTACCAATGTCGAGAACAAAACCAGAACCACTAAATGATTTGTCTTTAAGATTGATTGTATCGCTTGCTATTGAGGCTTTAGCAAAAGCATATCCAGCATACAAATCTGCTGCTATTGTCAAAGGTGTGTTGGATATATCAAATGCGTAAGAGGCGCCGGCCATGACAGGAATCATGGAAGTAGAAAGCGTGTATTCAGTAGTAGCGAGAGAACCTAAATTGCCTGTATATTTACCCTGACCAGAACCAATAAGTTCTATACGCAGACCTAAGGCGAGTGGCAAATCATTTAATAGTGTTAGTCCAAGGTCTATCCCTAAGTCATAACCACCAATAATATTTTTAATTGCAGTACTGTCTAAGGAAAGGGAGGTATAAGCAGCAAATATATTCACAGTTCCAAAATAGGTAGAATCTTTTTTTATCACTGGCATATTTGGTTCTGCTTCTACTGTGCTACTTGGTTCGTCAACAGTAGTTGGCATGTCCTCAAGATTGTCTTCTTCTGCAGCATAGATAGGAAATACCAAAAGTGAAAGTACCATAACTAACATTAAAACTAAACTTGCTTTTCTCATAAAGCACCTCGTTTGTATTTTATTTGAAAAAAAAGTTTATCTATTGTTTGAAAAATTAATTTAAAATCTTAAGTTCAATCCTATACCACCGTTAAAACCAGAAAAATCAACTGTTCTTGTTTGACCTGTAGCATCTGTTAAAAGTTGATCTTGGGAAACTATTGTATGACCTGCTATTTCAACTTTGTTAGTAGTCCTAAGATTGCTGAACTTTGCCACCCGATAGCCGAGATTAATGCTTATAGTAAAAAAATTAGCAAGAAAGATTTCAAAAGCCCCAGAGGCCTCATACATAAGACCACCGCCTTGATAAACGCTATTATATGATTTTACATCATAAGGGGCGACAAAGCCGGAAGCTGACACAACTTTATTATTAACAAAAGCAATACCGTAGCCCGCAAATCCACCAATTGTTAATTGAACTGCAGTTATAGGAATTTTTAGATTTACATTTGCTCCTAACATAATAGGTATGAGAAAGGCGGAGTATGTGATTTTAGTATTTGTGAGCGAATCAACAATATCTGTATTTAATTCAACGGGGAACACATACTGAACTCCAGAGCGCGGTCCGAAAGTTAAAACATCGGTTAAACCGATATCGAGGTCGAAATTGGCAAAAACAGATGTTCCAAAGTCACTAACCTTGGCTGTTTTGCTGGCAGCTAAGGCTTGTGTTTTTACTGCTTGAAAGCCCGCCTTCATATCGTCGAGAGTAGCATAAGAATAACCTGCATTTACGCCAATATGTACAGCGGCTAAAAGTCCTGAGGTAAAAGCAAGTAATACTAACAAAGTTAAGAATAATAGTTTTTTCATAAAATCCTCCATATACCTAATTATATATATAAACCTATAGTAAGCAAGTATATTCTTTCACAAATCTTGTATTTGCTGGCGATTTTATTGCCTTGACTTATACCGGATAGTTAGGCGAAAATGTTAATATTATATCAAAAGGAGTGCCTCATGAACATTACATATGAAGAAATTAAAAAGAGGAAATCTGTAAGAACCTTTGAAGATAGACTTCTACTGCCTGAAATAAAGGAAACATTTGTTTCATTTATTCAGTCCAATCAAAAAGGTCCATTTGGCAATGAAATTAGGTTTGAACTTATTGACTTAACAGGAGCTGGTCAGGAAGAACTAAAACAACTTGCAAGTTATGGAAACATAAGAGGTCCGAAATATTTTATGGCTGGAGTGGTGAAGAAAAATACCACAGCGGTTTTAGATTACGGGTATCTTATGGAAAAAAATATTCTTGCCGCTGTGACTCTTGGTATAGGCACGGTTTGGGTGGGAGGAACTTTCAGCAGGGCTGGCTTTATGAAAAAAATTGAAGCAAAAGCAGATGAAATAATCCCAGCAGTTGTGCCATTGGGTTATGCTGCAAAAATTAGGGATGTATCTGACACGGCAACAAGACTTTTTGTGGCGGCAGATACCAGAAAATCTTGGAAAGATATTTTCTTTAATGGAAATCATGAAACATTACTTACAGAAGAAGAAAGTGGCAATTATAAAATACCGCTCGCAGCTTTACGGCTTGCTCCATCTGCATCAAATAAACAGCCGTGGAGAATAATAAAAGATGGAGAGGTACTGCATTTGTTTCTTGAACGCACCCCAGGTTACTGGCAGGAACCCAGAGAAGATATTCAACTTATGGATATGGGGATTGGCATGTGCAACTTTGACATGGCTGCACAGGAGTTGGGACTTAATGGAAAATGGGAAATAAAGGAAGGTCCAAAAGGCAAGGATGGTTGGATATATATAGCGAGCAGAGGAAAATTTTAACGATTTGACTTTTGCTATTTTTTATTATAGTATTATGAAAGTTTATAACTGCGCAAATCTGAAATTTTTATGGAGGATATATGAAAAAATCATTTGTAATGTGTTTGTTTGTTTTTACTCTCGTGTTTTCTTTTATTATCAAAGCAGATAAGCAAAAAGATTCATACGAGGCCTTAAAGCCATTTATGGAAGTGTATGCTTTAATTCAAGAAAACTATGTGGATGAAGATAAAACAGTACCAAAAGACCTTGTGGATTCTGCGATAAAAGGAATGGTACAACACATAGACCCATTCTCACAGTATATGAATCAAATGGCATATAAAGATATGAGCGATGATACGAAGGCTCAGTTTGGCGGACTTGGTATAGAGATTTCTGTAAAAGATGGACAACTGATAGTAGTGTCACCGATTGAAGATACTCCTGCTTATACTGCTGGTATAAAATCAGGTGATAAGATTATGTTGATAGACGGAGATTCAACAGATGGACTTGATGTAATGGATGCAGTTCATAAGCTCCGTGGTGAGCCAGGAACAAAAGTAACTATCTCAATTCAGCGTGGAAATGTTCCTGATTTTAAGGATTATATTTTAGAGCGCGCTATTATCAAAATAGAAACTGCCAGATGCAATACCTTAAGTGATGATGTGGGTTATATCAGGATAAACCAGTTCATGGGAGATGGTTCTGATATTATAGAAAAAGGTCTTAAAGAGTTTAATAAAAGTAATATTAAAAAACTTGTCATAGATTTACGCGATGATCCAGGTGGTTTGCTTGATCAAGCGGTTAAAATCTCAGACTTTTTTCTTCCTAAAGGCGACCTCATTGTTTACACAGAGGGTAGATCTAAATCAAAAGGAATGGAATTTAAAGCGGAAAATGATGAGCTATACAAAGGCGATATAGTGGTATTGATTAATGGGGGAAGCGCTTCTGCTTCTGAAATTCTTTCTGGTGCTTTGCAGGATCATAATAGAGCAATTATTTTGGGAACGCAGTCATTTGGAAAAGGATCTGTTCAAACAATAATTCCATTATCAGATAAATCTGCTTTAAGATTAACTACTGCAACTTACATGACACCGAGCGGGAAGAAAATACATGGAGTCGGTATAACCCCAGATATAGTTATGGAAGAAGAAATTCCATCAACCTATACTGCCAATCTTTATGAAAAAAATATATTTGAAGATTTCGTGAAGGAATATCTCAAAAAACATCCAGAAGGAATAGATGTTGCTAAAAAAGAGAGTGTTAAAGTTTCGGAGTCAGATATAAAGGTTCTATTTAAAAAGGATGAGGACCAAAAGCTAATGGAAGAGTTTAGAAAATATTTAAAGTTGCAAAAAGAAGAGATAAAAATACAAGAGCTCGCACAGGATAGAAATGTTATTTTAAAATGGATAAAAGTAGAAATAGCAAATACTTTAAAAGGCAGAATTGCTTCGAGAAAAGCTGCTATAGAAAACGATTCACAGGTAAAGCGTGCTATAGGCATACTTAATACCATGGACAAACTGAAGAAGTCCTAAATGAAAAAAACATCTTCTTCATTGCTTGTGGTGTTATTGCTTCTGGCAGTTGGAGCATTTGTTTATTATAAGTATTATTATGTACCAAGAGTTGGACGCATAGCTGCTGAAATCAAGAAAAATGTTGAGGCCTTTATTATTCCTAATATTCTTGTTGATCCACTTCTTGTGACGAGTCAAAAAGCTGATGGCATATATGAACTTACAGCAAGAATGCCTATGCGTTATGACAATAAATCTTTAAAAACAGCAATAGCAGAAAGATTTTCTAAAGTAGAAGGTGCTACTGTTTCTTTTGCTGCTGTAAATAACGACAAACAACAAATACTTGAAGTGACAATACAATCACCTTACGCGGTTATTAGTAAATTGCGATTTGTTAAAAGCACTAAACCAAAGATAGCGGTAATAGTTGACGATTGGGGCTATCACAAGACCGGCTTGCCGTATCTTGCTTTTATAGATCAACCTTTTACTGTTGCGATATTACCTGGTTTGCTTTTTACTACTGCTGCGGCTGAAGCTGCTTTCAATAACAAGAAAGGTATTATGTTGCATTTGCCTATGCAGCCAGAGAAAAAAATGAAAATGGAAAAAATAACAGTTCTCAAAAATATGGATAGAAAAAAAATAATTGAAATAGTAGATTCTTTAGCAGGGGCAGTCCCGCATTATACTGGTGTAAATAACCATGAAGGCTCTTTAGTGACTGCGGATAAAACTGCTATAACCACTGTGCTTGAAGTTTTAAAAGAAAGAAACTATTTCTTTATTGATAGCTTCACCACACCGAAGACCGTAGCATATAAAATGGCAAAGTCATTGGGAATGCGTTGGGGAAGAAGTGATATATTTATAGATAATAAAAAAGTGTCGTCCTATAATGAAAAGCAGATAAATAAATTAAAAGCTTTAGCGCGTAAAAAGGGTTGGGCCATAGGGATAGGGCATGACGATCCAACAACGCTTCGGACACTTTCGATTATGATGCCAAAGCTTGAGGCCGAAGGTTTTGAATTTGTATATGTTTCAGAACTATTGCAATAATAATCAGATAATATCAAACATAAATAAGGAGTACTGCTTTGTATATCTTAGGTATTGAAACTTCCTGCGATGAAACCTCTGCTTCTGTATTAAAAAATGGCAAGGTATTGTCAAATATTATTTTTTCACAGATAAAGCTGCACCGTGTTTATGGTGGGGTTGTTCCAGAGATTGCTGCCAGAGAGCATATGAGTAAGCTTCCGCTTGTAGTTCAAGAGGCGATAGATAAAGCAGGAATCACTTTTAAGGATTTAAATGGCATTGCAGTTACAAACACTCCAGGTTTGGCTGGAGGTTTAATAGTTGGAGTGTCATATGCCAAAGCACTGAGTGTGGCTTTGAAAATTAAATTAATTGGCGTGAACCATGTGGAAGCGCATTTGTTAAGTCCTTTTATTGAATATAAAGATTTTTCTTATCCCTTTCTCGGTCTTGTGATTTCTGGTGGTCATACCAATGTATATTTAGCAAAAGGTTTTGCTGATTACAAGCTGATTGGAAGTACCCGTGATGATGCGGCAGGAGAAGCTTTTGATAAAGCAGCTAAAATGCTCGGTCTGCCTTATCCTGGTGGCCCTGAGATATCAAAAGCGGCGGTTTCTGGTGATGCTTCAAAAATAATATTTCCACAGGCTCAAATGAAAGATAAGAGTTATGATTTTTCTTTCAGCGGAATCAAAACGGCTGTGCTATACTATATACAGAGGAACAAAGTCGCCATAGATAACGGAGAAGTGACCGTAAATGACATAGCGGCTGCATTTCAAAAATCAATAGTGCGTTCTATATCAAATAAAATGAAACGAATTTATGAAGAGTATAGAGTAAACACTATTGCTATATCTGGTGGAGTGGCGGCGAATAATTATTTAAAGCACGAACTGGAAATATTTGCTAAGGACCATAATATGAAATTTTTTGTTCCAAGTATGAAGCTTTGTACTGATAATGGTGCCATGATTGCATACACAGGATGGCAGTATTTAAAAAATGGGATATCGTCCGATATGGATTTGGAAATACAACCAGAATTACCAGTTTTGAATTCGAAATAACAAGGAGGAATATATGGCCATCGATGTAATGACAGTAACTGACATGACCTTAAGAGTAATAATGATAGTCCTACTTGCGGGAATTGTGGGCTTTGATAGAGAGCTTCGTCATAAACCAGCAGGGACAAAAACTCATATACTTGTAGGTTTGGGTTCAACTATATTTACTATTATGTCTATTTATTTTTATATAGAGTTCTCCGGAAAGACGCAAGTGGATCCAAGCAGAATTGCGGCACAGATAGTAACTGGTATCGGATTTTTAGGGGCAGGAACAATATTGCGATTTGGTGGCTCGGTGATTGGATTGACCACTGCAGCAAGCTTGTGGAGTGTGGCAGGAATTGGGGTAGCAGTTGGTGCTGGGAATTACTATTTAGCGGCACTTTCTACGGCTGTAATAATGCTTGTATTTATTGTTATCAATAAATTAAATGATTTTTTTGAAAATAAAGTTGTAAACAGCACAAGAAAGAAAAAAGCAAAGAAAAAATGAACTTATTTGAACATATAAAAAAATTTCCATTTATAGTAGCACCGCTTGCTGGTTATACTGATTATCCATTCCGGAAATTGTGTAGGGAATATGGTGCTTCGCTTGCTTATACTGAAATGGTAAGTGAGTTTACTATGGCTACACCTCGATTGCGTCCACGAATGGAAAAGTTAACATACTTTTCACAAGAAGAAAAACCAGTAGGAATACAATTATTTGGAAATAAAGCAGATATGTTTTATGATGCTGCAAAAGCCGCAGAAGAAATGGGTTTTGATATTATAGATATTAATTTTGGTTGTCCTGTTCGCAAGGTGGCTGGTTCAGGTTCTGGAGCGAGTCTCTTACTTGATTTACCACTTGCTGAAAAAATAGTACAAAATACTGTTAAGGCAGTAAAAATACCAGTAAGTATCAAAATTCGCAGTGGCTGGGATGATAAAAAAGATGTATATCTCGAGTTCAATAAAATGGCTGAAGATAATGGTGTTTCGGCTATAACTCTTCATCCGCGAACACGAATGCAAATGTTTAAAGGTAAATCAAACTGGGAACATATACGCTTGTTGAAGGAAAAGTCAAAACTTTTTGTAATAGGCAATGGGGATGTCACAAATAGTAATGAGGCACATCGAATGATAAAAGAAACTGGCTGTGATGCAGTAATGATTGGAAGGGCTGCTATAGGGAATCCTTTTATATTTAAAGAAATTGCTGATGACACATATAGTCCAACTTTAAGAGAACGCATTATGACATCAGCAAGACATTTTGAAATGTTATACATTTTAAAGTCGCGATTTGGAATGCTTGAGGCAAGGAAATATTTCAATAAATATTTGAAAGGTTTTGATAGGGCTTCTGATGTAAGGCAAGCACTTATGAAAATGGAAGATAGAGATGAGATCTTGAATTTCCTGAAAAATATGCCAGAAGCACAGGCAATGGAAAAATAAATAATTATTAAAAGGAGAATAGAATGAAAAAAACAATATTTTTATTGATGGTGATATTATTTATTATTATTAGTATCACGGCAGGATGTACGAAAACATCTTCTCCGTCAGGACCGGCAACAATTGTACCAGTATATCCATATTCGGATATGGTGACTGTACCGGCTGGCACTTACACTCAAACTGACACTGCTTCTCCTGCAAATAGTTTCAGTCATACAATTTCAGCATTCAAAATTGGAAAATATGAAGTGACTTATGATTTATGGTACACGGTATATATATGGGCTGGAAATAATGGCTATACTTTTCAAAATGCAGGCAAAGAAGGCAATAATGGAACTGCTGGTGCCTTAACTACAACGGCAAAATATGAACCAGTTACATATATAAACTGGAGAGATGCTATAGTTTGGTGTAATGCTTATAGCGAAAAGTCAGGGCTGACTGCTTTTTATTATTCTGATGTAAGTTATACTGCCGTTATTAAAGATTCTACTAACGGAATGTATAATAACAGTATAAATTCAAATCTGGGAAGTTTTGATTATCCATATGTAAACTGGAGTGCAACAGGATACAGATTGCCGACTGAAGGAGAGTGGCAGTATGCAGCAGGATATATAGATGCATCAAATTGGAAAGCTCCTAATTTTGCCAGTGGGGCTACAGCGGACTATACTGATGCAACAGCAACTGGCTTAGTTGCTTGGTATAATGCAAACGCTTCATCGACTACTCATGATGCAGGTGGTAAAAATCCAAATGCTCTTGGCATTCGTGATATGTCAGGAAATGTTATTGAGTGGTGTTGGGATTGGTATGGTAATTATCCAGGAAC
>JBAXIL010000044.1:0-11749 GCA_037138355.1 bacterium | reverse complement strand
GGCATTAATCTGCCTGTGAACTCGTCTACTATAACAATCTTGCCCTCCTTGATAATATAATCTTTATCAAGTTTGAAAAGTGTATGTGCCTTCAAGGCCTGATTCACATGGTGAATGATTTCAATATTTTGTGGGTCGTATAGGTTAGGTTTATTAAGTAATAACTCACATTTTGTTACGCCTTCTTCGGTTAAAAATGCTGTATGTGATTTCTCGTCAATCTGATAGTCCTTTTCCTTAAAAAGTTTTGGTATAATCCGGTCTATAGTAAAATAAAGATCAGTAGATTCTTCTGAAGGTCCTGAAATGATAAGTGGAGTTCTGGCTTCGTCTATAAGGATTGAGTCGACTTCGTCTATAATGGCAAAGTTCAATTCGCGTTGTACTCTATCCTGAGGATACACAGCCATATTGTCTCTTAAATAGTCAAAACCGTATTCATTATTGGTTCCATAAGTAATGTCAGAGGCATAAGCGGACTGTCTTTCCTGTGTCTGTGTGCCGTTTCTAATGCAACCTACTGTCATACCGAGAAAATTATAGATATTACCCATACCCTTGAAGTTACCTTTGCCTAAAGAGTCGCGTTCGGCTAAGTAATCATTAACTGTTATAACATGGACGCCTCTACCTGTTAGGGCGTTTAAATATACTGGTAGCGAAGCCACGAGAGTCTTTCCTTCGCCTGTTTTCATTTCGGAAATCCTTCCATTATGTAAAACCATCCCGCCCATAAGCTGAACATCAAAATGGCGCATTCCCATTACTCGTTTTGAAACTTCTCTAACTACGGCAAAAGCTGCTGGTAGTAAATCATCTAAAGTCTCGCCATCTGCCAGGCGTTTTTTGAACTCAGGTGTCTTTGCTTTTAACTCATCATCAGTTAATTTTTCAAGCTCCGGTTCCATACTGTTAATTAAGTCAACAATTACTTGCATTTTTTTGACTTCTCTGTCAACTCTGGTTCCAAATATCTTTTTAATAAAATTAAGCAATTTAGTTCTCCTTGGTCAATTGTAGAATACTATTTAGAATAACATAATAACATAAAATATGTCTTTTTGCATATAAAAAGCAATTGCCTTTGTTTTAGTAATTATTTAAGAAAAGCTTGAGATTATATAGAAAATGGGGGGATTATGCTTAGAACTTTATTTGTATTTCTCTTCTTTGGTCATTTGCCCATTTGAATCAAAGTGTCTTAGCATGACAAGTTTACCTTTTTTGTAATTTGCTTCAGTCTCAATACTGCCTTTTTCGGTATAGCCGCGCACAGAACCTTCCAGCTGTCCGTTGGCATAGGTTTCTTCTTCTTGCAGAGAATCATTTGGATAGAACATTTTAAAAGAACCGTTTCTTTTACCGTTTTTGAAAACACCTTGTATTTTTACGGTGGCTGTTTCACTGTATTGTTTCCAAATACCGTGAAGTTCATTACTTAGAAAGGCACCTTCTTCTTCGATTTTGCCTTGTTCGGAAAGTAAAAGATACCTGCCGTTTAAAGCGTCATGTTTATAACTTATCTCGGAGGCGAGTAACCCACCTTCATTATACATTCTGACAATGCCATTAACAGCTTTGCCATCTTTTTTGATTGTGCCATCATTATTATAGTACCATCTTGCGATTTCTTTATTTTCTCTGTAAAAAATTTGTACATTAGCAATCATTTTAGCTGTGAGTTCAATCATGCAATTCTCCAATCATATATATTACTTTCCTTGTTCTTATTTATATTATATATGTTGCAATTTTGTTTGTAAATTGTAATTATTCTTTAATTTCAACTTTTTTTATTTTAGTTTCTTTATAATAATGCCGGAGTATCTCTTTGTAAGTTCTACCAAGTCTGGCCATTTCTCTCGCCCCTTCTTGTGATAAGCCCACACCATGTCCCCAACCAAAACCTTCAAAAGCAAAGCCTCCGGAAACTTTTGAAACAGTAAAGTTTGTTGATCTGAGCTGTTCGTTCCCGATTATGGCACGCAAATCTTTGCCTTTAATTACTATCTCTCCTGTTGAACCTTTAACTTTTAAGGTATTGACTCTATTGCTTTCGGTTTTGTCTATAATTGTTATTTCTTCAACTGATCCTATAATAAACTTGCTTTTTAACATAAGCGCGTTAAATTTTTCGACACTGAGTTCATAGCTCCATTTATATCCTTTACTGCTTGCACTATATGGGTCATCAACACTTTGTAGATATTTATAGTCGCTGCCCCATACTTCCGCAGAGGAGGCTGTTTTACCACCTGAATTAGAATGAAAAAATGCCTGTATAATGCCATCTTCGTATGCAAGAATCTCGCCTGCAGTATCATTTATGGCATCATTGGTCGGACCTGCCTCAATATCACGCCCCTTATAAACCTGCGAGGCAACTCCTGCTTCCAAATCGTACTCAGGTGTTTTATTGTTAAGTCGATTATATATGGCAAAAGTTCTTGCTGCTACTGCTTGGGCCTTTAGTGCTTCTTTCTCCCAATTAGAAGAAACTTCACATGGCAATACACCGTATAGATATTGATCAAGAATGAGCTGATTAACTAATAAAAGTTCGCCTGCTGATAAATATATCAAAAAAGTTCCACGATATGTTTTATTTTTATTAGAAAGAAAACCGCTTGGACAGGTAATCGTTATTTTGTTTTTTGTTGAATTAATTCCATTGAGAATTATATTACCATCGGCTCCAGGTGTAAAAACTAATTTTGGAGTTATTTCAGTAACTGCCGCATCAGTCTTTATGATATCGTTTCCTGTAACTGTTATAGAATCTTTGCTTCTTTCGAGTAGTATTTTTACAAATATATTTGTTTCGTTCTCTTCTGCTCTGCCTGTGATTTCTGTTGGTGAGTATTTTGCGAAGTCCTTAGCTTTTAGGTTGTTATGTGTTATTGTTACTGTTCTTTGCGTACCGCTGTATCTGTCTCCCATGGAAACGCAAGATGAAGACAGCAATAATACAAATAATATAAATAATCGAATACCAAATAGTGTGGAAACTTTGATTACTTTTTCCAACTCAACCATACATTTTCCTCGCCAGCGATTGACTCTAACTGCATTAAAATACTTTCATTGACTTTGACTTTCTCTTCTTCTGTTAGAGTTGCTTCAACCTCTTTACCGTCTTTTGTGAGTATATGCATTACAACGACTGTATCACCTGGGTGTGCGGAGAAAATGTTATTAATTGCTTTAGAAGTAATTTCTTCCATACCTATTTCACGCAATCTTATATGCAAAAACTTTCCGAGTTTTGTGTAGGCATCATCTATAGCGATTAAGCTTTCCAAAAAGATAACAGGAGCGTCACTGTAGTAGCTTATTCTCCCTCTTACTAAAAACATCATATTTTCTTCAAAGTTTTGATTTTTTTCTCTTATTACTTTTTCAGGTGCTACTATTAGTATTTTTTCAGTCATATCCTCAAGAATAAAGTGCAATGTTTCTTCGTTTTTTGAATTGATTTTTTTAGCAAATGAATGAACGATACCGCCAACTATGACATTTCCACTTTCGTCTCTCTTTTTTAGTTCTTTAATTGATACAGTAAAGTTCTTTAACAACTTTTCGTATCTGGTCAGGGGGTGTGATGAAACATAGGTGCCAAGTACTTCTCTCTCGTATGTAAGTAAATTGCTCTCTGGCCATTCTTCTGTATTTGGCATTTGTATATCATCTCTATCTGTTTCGAAAAGTGAAAATTGTCCTACTGCCATATCTTTTTGAAAGCCTGCAGCACCTCTTATGGCTTCGTCTATAGAGGCATACACCGCTGCTCGATTTGGATAGGTGTAATCAAAAGAGCCGCCCTTAACAAGACTTTCGAGGGTTTTGGTAGTTATCGCACGGGCTGAAACTCTGCGCGTAAAATCAAAAATGTCCTTATATCCTCCACCCTCATTGCGTTGTTTTACTATTTCCTCGGCAGCGCCTATGCCTACATTTTTAATCGCGCCTAAACCAAAACGAATTGAGTTTTTTTCTACTGAAAATACTACTTCGCTTTTATTTATATCAGGCGGAAGCACTTTGATGCCTATATTTCTGCAATCGTCTATATAAAATGAGGTCTTGTCTATCTTGTCCATAACGCTTGTCAAAAGCGCAGCCATATACTCACCTGTGTAATGTGTCTTTAGATAAGCAGTTTGATATGCCAAAATAGCATAAGCTGCGGCATGAGATTTATTAAAGCCATATTGTGAAAAAGCATTTAATTTTGAAAACATATCTTCTGCTTTTTCTTTGGGAATATTATTTGCTTTAGCGCCTTCTATAAAATCTTCTTTTATCTTGGTCATGTCTTTCTTCTTGGACATGGCACGCCTTAGGTTATCGGCTTTTGCCACAGTAAAGCCAGCTATTTTTACTGCAATTTGCATGACCTGTTCTTGATAAACTGCTATGCCGTAAGTTTCCTTTAGAACCTCTTCAAGTTCTGGAAAATCATATTTAATTTCTTGAAGTCCTTTTTTTCTTTTTATGAAATCATCTATATATTTCATAGGACCTGGTCTAAAGAGAGATATGATTGCAATTATTTCTTCAAAAGCAGTAGGTTTGATTTTTTTTAACAAATCACGCATGCCGTCGCTTTCGAGTTGAAAAACTCCCATTGTATTACCAGCACAAAGTTGTTCGTAAACCGCGGGATCAGAATAATCATCTTCTTTAAAAACAACATCTTCGCCTCTTGTTTCGTGTATTGTATCTATGGCTCTTTTAATGACCTGTAAATTGCGCAGTCCTAATATGTCAAATTTTATTAGACCGATTGCATTGAGCGACTCCATTTGATACTGTGTCATAAAATTCAAAGCAGCTATTCCATCAATATCATTATCTCGAGGTTGTGCTAATGGACAGTAATCAGTTAAAGCGGTCGGAGCGATTACAACTCCTGCTGCGTGAGTTGAATCCTGTCTTAACATTCCTTCTATTTTCATGGCGTAATCTAAAATCTCATCTGTCCACTGTTCAGTAGAGATAAACTTTTTAAATAATTCGTCCTGCATGACCTCTTTGAATGTGATTTTTGGACCATCTGGGACGAGCTTAGACAAGCTATTTACTTTTATCAGTGGAATATCAAGGACTCTGCCAACATCTTTAATAGCCTGTTTGGGCTTTAACTGTTGAAAAGTAACTATCTGTGCCACTTTGTCCCTACCGAACTTGTTCACAATAAAGTTTATTATCTGGTCCCTTCCTTCGTCAGAAAAATCCATATCTATATCTGGTGGTGAAACACGGTCAGGGTTCAAAAATCTTTCAAACAGCAAACCGTGCTTTATTGGGTTTATACCTGTTATACCCAAAACATAGGATACTAAACTTCCTGCAGCACTGCCTCTACCTGGTCCAACTGGAATTTTGTTTTCCAAAGCATATTCTACTATGTCGCGAACTATGAGAAAATAACCTGAAAATCCAAGTTGTTTTATGGTTTTTATCTCATGGTCGAGTCTTTGTTGTAATTCAACAGTAGGCTCAGTGAATTTTTTAGCAAATGCAATGCGTACTACTTCTTCAAGATAATCATCATAAGATTTTTCTCCCCCAGTATCATAAGATGGCATATGGGGTTTTTTATTTATAGAAAGTTCGAAATGACACTTAGCGGCTATTTCATTTGTGTTTGTAATTGCGGTTTCGTCTTCAGGAAATAATGCCACCATTTCATCATGGCTTTTGAAATATAATTCATTTGTTTTAAATGAAAGTCTATCGGTTTCGGATAATTTCTTTCCGGTTTTTATGCACATGAGGAGGTCTTGCGCTCTGGCATCGTCTTTATTCATGTAATGCACATCGTTTGTTATGGTAAGTGGTATGGATAATTTGGCAGATATTTCCCTAAGTCCTTTGTTCATAATGAGTTCTTCGGGTATGCCGTGATTTTGCATTTCTAAGTAAAAATTACCCTCTCCAAACATTTTATTGTACTGCTGAGCTACTATCATGGCTCCGTCAAGGTCATTGTTTATTATTTTATTAGGGACTTCGCCTTGCATACAGGCTGATAAAGCGATCAATCCCTCTGAGTGCTCTGCCAAAAAGATTTTATCCACAGCTGGCTTATAATAAAACCCGTCAGTAGCTGCTAAAGTTGCGATTTTAAGAAGGTTTTTATATCCAATTTCATTTTTGACGAGTAATATTAGGTGGTTTTTCTCTCTTGATTTTTGTTTTATGTCTTCTACTACATATGTTTCAAGTCCGATTATCGGTTTTAAGCGTGCATAATACATAGCTGTGTAAAACTCAACGGCTCCGTACATATAACCATGGTCGGTTATTGCGCAGGAAAACATATTATGTTTTTTACAATTGTCTATAATATCTTCAAACTTACACATACCATCTAACATGCTGTATTTGCTGTGAAGGTGTAAGTGAACAAAATTATGTTTCAAGTTGTTCTCCGTTTGTTAAATCATTTTAGTAATAAAAACATTAACTATTTAAATAATACCATAAATAACAGATTTGTTAAACAGGAAGATTAGCATGCGAAATTGTAGTTCTTTTTGTTAGAGGTGTTTAAAAACTAAGACTCTTTCCTTTTCCCTAAAATCCTTAAAACTATTAACAAACTTCCAGTTTGGTTTATTAAAGAGCTTGTGGATATTATTGCCCATTTTATCCCCTATTTCCATAACAATAAATCCACCTGGATTAATTAAAGTAGCACCATTTTCTGCAAACTTCTTATAAAACGAATACCCCAAAGCACCGTCTGTTAATGCCTCGTGTGGCTCTTGTAATACCTCTTTTTGAAGGGTTTTCATGGACTTTAGGCGTATATAAGGTGGGTTAGACACTAATAGGTCAAACTTCAAGTGATGACGCTTGCACAGAGCAAAAAAGTCACCTTTGTATAGTTTGACGCATCTGCTGACACCATGAGTTAAGGCATTGGCAAGTGTTAAATCTAAGGCTTTCTTATTTGAATCAAAGCATAGCACTTTTTTTATATTAGGAATTTCTTTGATAAGTGTAATTGACAAGATTCCAGAACCAGAGCCGCAATCGGCTGCATTAACGCTAAATGGTAGGAGCTTCTTGATAGATAATACAGCTTCTATGACTGCTTCTGTATCAGGTCTGGGTATAAATACTCCCTTTTTAACCTTGAACTCCCTACCGTAGAAACATTCAGTTCCAGTAATATACTGAAGTGGTATATGTTTACACCTTAAGGCAGTTGCATTTATGAAAAGTTTTAAGGCTTTCGTAGGGATAATATCTCTTAAGATGGTGTAAAGTTTTTCTCTGGTTATATTGGCTGTGTGTAAGAGTATGGCTTCGGCTTCTCTGAAAGCCGATTCTTTATTGCGGATAACTTTAGTAAGTCTTGTTCTGGCATCGGCAAGTGCCTGAGCATATGTAACTTTAATTTCCGGCATTGTCAGTATCCTTTAAATATTATTGTTAAATAATGCGATATTTATAAGCTTGTAAGTAATTTCTGATTCATATCAAAAGTCATTTTTTCTATAAACTCTTCAATGTCACCCTGCATAACAGCCTCAAGATTATATACTGTTAAACCAATCCTGTGGTCAGTAACTCTGTTTTGTGGATAATTATATGTTCTGATTTTTTCACTTCTATCCCCAGAGCCAATTTGTGCTTTGCGAGTAGAATCAAGCTTGGCTTTTTCGTCCCCTTCAAGCTTATTTTTTACACGAGCTCTAAGTATTGTCATAGCAAGTTCTTTATTTTTTATTTGAGATCTACCGTCCTGACAATATACTTCCAACATTGTTGGCAAGTGAACTATCCTAACAGCGGATTCTGTTCTGTTAACATGCTGACCGCCTGCACCAGAAGCACGACAAACCTCAATCTTTAAATCATCTGGCCTTAACTCTACATCCACTTCTTCTTGCTCTGGTAATACTGCAACTGTGGCTGCTGAAGTGTGTATCCTTCCGCTCGTTTCCGTATCTGGAACGCGTTGTACACGATGCGTGCCGCTTTCAAACTTCAACTTTCCATAAGGGCTATCACCAGTCACCATAAATATAACTTCTTTAACTCCTCCAAGTTCAGTTGGAGAAGACGACATTATTTCCATTTTTAGTTTATGTGTTTCTATATATCTTGAATACATTTTGAATAAATCTCCTGCAAATAAACCTGCTTCGTCTCCGCCAGTTCCTGCCCTGATTTCCATAATGGCACTTTTCTTATCATTTGGGTCCTTGGGAATTAACATATATTCAAGCTCGTTCTCGATTTTTAACATTTTTTCTGTGGCATCTTTTATTTCTACCCTTGCCATTTCCTGCATTTCTTTATCAGCATCACTATTCATTATCTCTTCTGAGTCAGTAACAGCGGCTTTTACTTTTAAATAATCTTCAAACTTCTCCACAATAGGTCTAAAATCAGAGTGTTGTTTCATTTTTTTTGAGTATAAATCTCTATTCTGAATTACCGCAGTATCGGATAATTCGTGATTGAGTTTTTCAAAATCCTCTTTAATTTTTTGTAACTTGTCTATGAAAATCATTTTTTCTTTGCCTTCTTTTTTATTGGGTGTTTTTTAATATAAGCGTTTTCAAGCGCTATGACTGCATTTAAGGATTTTACTGCAACTTCTAACTGTAATTTATCTGGTTCTTTTGTAGTTAAGCTCTGAAAAGCAAGTCCTGGAGCGATGAATAATTTAACAAGGGGATTATTGCTATGTTTGTCAGACAACTTCAATAATTCGTAGGAGAAGCCGACTATAGGAAGCAGTAAAGGTATTTCGTAAAGAATTCTCTGCCACCACTTTAATCCCGCAGGTAAAAATATTATAAAAAACACAAGACTGACAAGTACTGTGATTATTATGAAGGCAGTACCACAGCGAGGATGTTTGGTCGTATATGGTTTTATATTTGCGTAAACAAGTTTCTTCCCTGCTTCAAAAGCATATATAGATTTATGTTCTGCACCATGATACTGAAAAAGTCGCTTAACATCTTCGAGAAAAGAAATTCCCCAAATATAAAGAAAAAATATAAGAAACTTAAACACAACCATGCCAATATTAAAATAATAGTTGTTATCATTTAATTCGGTGAATTTTTTAGCGATTAATTTGTTTATACCATATGGGAGAAGTATGAAAAGACCTACAGCCAAAGCAATGGCTAAGATAAAAGAAATAGCTGTAAAAAAACCTTCGCTGGTTTTACTGGTTTCCTTTTTAGTTACTGTTTTCTTTGGCTTTAATTTCTTATTAAGATCTTCTTCCATATAGTTAGATGATATAGTTAGCGCTTTAAATCCAAGTTTCATTGATTCGTACATACCTAAAATGCCTCTAAAAAACGGCCATTTCCACATAGGAAACTTATCTGCAGCACTATTAACCATACCTGATACAACTGATATGCTTTTGTCTGCTCTTCTTACTGCTACTGCATAATAATGTGGTGATCTCATCATAACGCCTTCTATTACGGCCTCTCCACCTACATTATATTTTGACTTTTTCTCAGCCATTGTATTCTCCTTATTAAATTAAATATATTGTCGATATTAACCTTTAAAATAAAAACCGCCCTTAATTAAGCCGGAATAACAAACGGCATAATAAAGGGCGTTATTAAATAAAGGTAACTATTCTTTTGATTTTGCAGAAGCTGTTTTGCTTGCTCTCTTTTTAAACTTTTCTACGCGGCCGTCTGTGTCCATAAACTTCTGTACGCCCGAGAAGAAAGGATGGCACGAAGAACATACTTCGACTTTGATATCGCCTATTGTGCTTTGTGTTTCAAATGTATTACCGCATGCGCATGCTACTACTGCTTTTTTGTAACCTGGGTGAATTCCTTTTTTCATTTCTTTTCTCCTTAAATGTATTGTTTTTTAGTTAAATCAAATACTACTATTAGTCTTGATCCATTGCTTCTAAGAATGCTTTATTGGTCTTTCTCTTATTCATTTCCTCGTTTAAGAACTCTATTATATCAACTGGCTTCATTTTACTCAAGAGGGCTTTTCTTAAAACCCAAACTTTTTTCAGGACATCTTTACCGAGCAGAAGCTCTTCTTTTCTGGTTCCTGATTTGCTTATATCAATTGCAGGAAACAATCTTCTATCTGCCATTTCCCTTGATAAAACTATTTCGCTGTTTCCTGTACCTTTGAACTCTTCAAATATAACATCGTCCATTTTACTACCGGTTTCAATCAAAGCTGTTGCTATGATAGTGAGTGAGCCGCCTTCTTCTATGGCACGGGCTGCACCGAAAAATCTTTTAGGTTTTTGTAGAGCGTTGGAATCTATACCACCAGACAATACTTTTCCTGAACTTGGAGCAACTGCATTATATGCTCTGGCAAGTCTTGTGATAGAGTCAAGCAGAATTACAACATCTCTTTTGTGCTCTACTAATCTTTTGGCCTTCTCTAAAACCATTTCAGCAACTTGTATGTGTCTTGTTGGAGGTTCGTCAAAAGTAGAAGAAACAACTTCTCCTTTAACTGTTCTTTCCATGTCCGTGACTTCTTCAGGACGCTCGTCTATGAGAAGCACTATAAGAAATATTTCTGGATGATTTTCAGTTATGGAGTTTGCTATTTTTTGAAGAAGAACTGTCTTACCTGTTCTTGGTGGAGCCACAATCAGACCTCTTTGTCCTTTTCCTAAAGGCATTAGAAGGTCCATAATTCTCATAGAGGAATCTTTATCTTTATTTTCGAGAACTATATGTTGTTCTGGATAAAGAGGTGTGAGATTGTCAAAAAATGTTTTATCTTTAATTTTGTCAGGATCGTCTCCGTTAATTGTTTCTACTTTTAAAAGTGCGAAATATTTTTCGCCTTCTTTTGGTGGTCTTACTTGACCGGCTACTACATCGCCAGTTCTTAAAGTAAACTTTCTGATTTGTGAAGGTGATACATATATATCATCTGGTCCTGGTAGATAGTTATAATTTGGTGAACGCAGAAAGCCGAAGCCATCTGGAAGTATTTCGAGAACACCTTCACCGACAATTAAACCATTGTTTTTTGTGCCAGCTTCAAGGATTTTTAAGATAAGTTCAGGTTTCTTGAGGGTTTCGGTTTCAACTATCTTTAATTCTTCAGCAATTTTTTGCAGTTCGCTCATTTTTTTAAGCTTTAAATCTTGTAGATTCATTTATTTAATTACCTCCTGGGTAATACGAACGCGGTATTTAAGTAACCGCACCTTAAGCAAATCATAACCTTATAAAACAAGGCGGATTTAAGCAACAGGTTTATTATGAATAAAAACAAGAAGTGATTTGGAAAATATTACTATGATTTCCTCCTGGCTATCTTGTTAGTACATACATAATATATCTTTTTTATCAAATCTTGTCAAGAATAAAAGTGGTAAAAATCCATTCTGATAATCTTTAATAAACACTTTGTTTAATGATATTATTATATAACCAATGATTCTAAATAGTCATTTAATATCTGTTTTAGTGTCACTTTGCCTTTGGTAGTTTTAAAGTAAGATTCGCGTCTTAAAGCATCTGTTTTAGATTTATGACCTTCAAAATATATCAGCTCAACAGGAAGACGATTACAGGTTGATATATTTTTGCCTTGATTGTGTTCTTCAACCCTTCGTTTTATGTCGTTTGTGTAACCAATATAAAAGTTATTGTCTTTGCGACTAAGTAAAACATAGACAAAAAAGAAACCTTTCATTTCATCCCCTCCCTGTACCAGTCGTCGCTATGCTCCTCCGGTACAGGGC
>JBAXIL010000043.1:0-12049 GCA_037138355.1 bacterium | reverse complement strand
TACAGAAATTTATAAAAAGCAGTGGCAGCAGAAGGCTAAAAGGCATCAAAAAGAAAAGATATTATGACAAGATAATGGTTTTTGTAAGTGATAAGGAAGCAATGTGACTTCCGTTTTATAAAAACATTTTATAATCAAGAATTAAGAATATAGATAGTATAAATGTAATTGTCAGATTGCTGTGATGCATATGTTGGTCTTGCGTGGATTAGAACTTATATAACGATGAGGAGAATGCTATGGGGCTTCAATTAAAGAGTTTTGAGAGGGATTTTGAGAAGTGGAAAGTTGAATACTTGGCAGAGTATTGTATGTCCAAGTGCGATAAAACTTGCTGCGATATGCATAATGTTTCTTTGTCTGTAAACGAAAACGAATTGATAATGATCTATGGCGAAAAAATACTTCCTGAGCATTTCAAGGTAAATGGTATCAAACCAATACATGCCAGTGGTATGTACAGTATTGAAACTAAAACCTATTGCCGGCATTTTGACGAAAGCACTCGTAAATGTCTTATTTATGATAAAAGACCTATGAGTTGTAGAACCTATCCGTTTTTTGTAGAAAAGGATTCCATTTTAATCAAAAGCGGATGCTCACTTACCAAGGGTGGCTTGGCGTATAAAAAACTTCTTGAAATAGCTTCTTCGCACAGAAAAGTTGTCGTAAAACGCGCAGGCAAATCATAAAAAACATATAGGAACTGGTTCGCAATCCTTCCATAATTAAATCTTTAGTATCATTTCTCTGAAAATAACATTGACACATAAGTATACAAAGTGTATAATTTTACTGAGACTGGTTATACACATATAATATAAGGGGGATCAGATGGAGGGTTTGATACCGATTGAAAATATTGCACAAAAGATATACTTGATTAGAGGGCAGAAGGTTATGTTGGATAGTGATCTAGCGGTGTTTTATGGGGTGGAAACAAAACAATTAAACAGGCAGGTGCGCAGAAATATTGAGAGTTTTCCTGAAGATTTTATGTATGTTTTAACAAAGGAAGAGTCTAATCTTTTAAGGTGCCAAATTGGCACCTTAGAGGGGACGGGAAAGTACTCGAAATATCTGCCTTATGTCTTTACCGAACTTGGAGTTTCCATGCTTTCGAGTGTGCTCAAAAGTAAAAAAGCCAGACTGATAAATATTTCTATAATGCGTGCTTTTGTAAAGATCCGCGAGTACCTCTCCACAAGCAAAAAAATCCTCGATAAATTGAAAAAACATGATGATAATTTTGTTATTATTTTTAATTTTTTAAAGCAGTTGAGCAGTAAATCTAAGGAACAGCCGAAACGAAAACAGATTGGTTTTAGGCCGGCAGAAAACAACTCGACTCGAGGGCACAAATTGTGACCTTTAACTTTAGTCTTTGAAACTCTAATTTAGGTGAGACAGGGGCTTTGGAAAAATTAAAAAACTTTCATCAAATTTCACTTTGAAATCCACACCATTTCTGTTATATTATAATATATTAAAAAATAACAAATCTTTCTGGAGGCGTTATGAGAAAAAATATCTTCAAGATGTTTCTTTTTTTACTGTTCATAATTTTACTTCCTATACTATCAAATGCTAAAACAGGTTTTGAATTAGGAGGGAGTATTGGAACGATAAGCCCTACTGACTTTAATATAAACTTTTCCGATGCGTATGCACAAATCGCCTCGCCTTCAATTCCTATTACTCCTGATGTTGCTTACAAAAATAGCATATATGACATATCAGGGACTTTTAAGTTTTCCTTAACAGATAATATTTTTCCAAAAATAGTAATCTCATATCTCTCCCCACAGTTTGAAACCGATTTAAAAGTAAGTCCTACTAAAACTCTAATATCAAGTATGTCTATTCCTTCGGGTTACGCAGGTGCTGGTGCGGATGTGAATTTCAATCTATTACCTGGTCTCTTTATTTTTGCAAGTGGAGATGCTGGTGCTATCTTGCAGCTTGGATATGATTACACAATGGATGTTATTGATGGCACCTCTATCAAATCAAAAAGCATTTATTTGGGAGATGGTGTTGGATACGGGGCTAATGTAAAACTCGGCCTTCAATATATGTTAACTGATAATTTAGGTTTGTCAGTATTTGGTGGTTATAAGAAAGCAGAAATGAAGATTAAGTATCCAGATGATGTTACATTTAATACAAAAGATTCAGGAGGCAACTTACTATTTACAAATAAGAGAGCAGATATATCAGGACCTATAGCTGGAATTGCTTTTTTATTATATGGTAATAATATAGCAAAAAAAGAAGAGGCTCCTTCAACTGACGGTAAGGCCGTACTTCCTTTATTAGCAGATGCTCAAGACAAGAAACCTGAGCTTCAAAAATATACTCTTATGACACAGGTAAAGAACTTCTTTATGCCTTGGAATAGGGAAACAGTACAACTTTTTGTTTCTACTACTGTTGGTAAACCGCAAGAAAAACCTTCATTAAATAATAAAAATTTATTCAGTATCTTGACTCCAAGAAGTCCTGAACTATTATCAAAAGCCGCCAATGAAATGCCAATGGTTAAAGCTCTTTCAAAAGGTCCTGTTTATACCAGTGCTTCATTTGGGACTTTTGTAGATTCAAGAGCTGATAAGAAACGCTGGTTTGCTTTTAATTTGCCTGCTGGTAAAAGTGCTTCAACAATTATATGGCAGGTTTCTACTACTCCTTTTAATATAGGTGCTAAGGACTGGGCAAATCCACCTAATCTTCTAAAAAGTGGAAAGCTTCCTGCCTCTACTTCAGAGTTCCTTGTAGATTTTGGAGAAGCAGAAACTAGCTTTGCAACTATTAATAAAATAGATTCATTGAAAACAAAAATAATTCCTAAAAAACGAAATTTGTTTTATGTCAGAGTGGTGGCTGTGAATGCTTTAGGAAATCCTGTATTAGAGCCTGGAAAAGGTGACGCTGTAATTATCGGCGAGAAAGTGACAAGAACTTTTTCAACAACCCCAAAATATGAATTGCAGACACCAAATAACGCGATAGGCAATTACGATGGCGAGTTTCAGGATAGACCTATACACCATGACAAAGCAATATATGTGGATTCAAGAGGTAAAGTGGAAAGAGTGTTTTTCTTCCAAGGTGTAAAAGAAAAAATAGGAGAGCTTGTCTTACAGGTCTCGGACAAACCATTTTCTGAAGATATTAATGCACCTGTTCTATATGAAAAACATTCACAAATGCCGATAGCACAAGAAGGTGTTCTGAAAAATTTCCCTGTTGTCACATATCCAAGCTCAGTACTTTTAACTTTTGACGAGTTTGGAAAAAAAGCATCTGAAATGAAAAACAATGAGTACCTGACATATTATGTGCGTGGTTTTATTTTAAAACCAGCAAGCGCACCAGGGATTGACGATGTAGAAATGACTGATACTGTAACTATACAATACGGTTTTGGGGATTCAAGTTTTACCTGGCTGGGTCCGAAAGCACCTACTTATGTACATGTAAATCGCTCATTGCCGAAAATGAAAATGAAAGCATATACGCCAGTACAGTGGCAGGCACCAGATGCTTACAATCATTATTATGTTTATAAGTCCCCAACGGCAGATGAAATTACTTGTGCGTGGCGTGGTGAAAATGAAATACTATATCCGTATTTTTATTCACAAGAATATTATGCAGCCCAAGGTATTCAAAATAAACAGCAGTATGAGCAGCTTGTAATTCCGAGAGTTCTCAAACCAGGCACACTTGTATATTTCGCACCACCAAAAGAAGAAGATAGAGCTTGGTATCAGCAGTTATATGATCAGGTAGTGGAGTTCTTTACTGATTTGTTCAAGGCAGCAGATGCTCTGGTAAATCAGGTGGCTAATTCATATAATAATCTTAAAATGGGTTTGATAAACTTTGTGGTGAGTTTGTGTCCAGTAGATTCTTTAAAGGGATATTTTAAGACCGCCCTTGAAGGAATGGTAAATTATGGTTTGGTTGCACTTGGCCTGCCACCGACTTTACCAAACTTTGATGAGCTTTCAAGTATGAGTATTGCTTATTTAGCTACTACTGCACTCTCAGAAGCAGGGGTTCCAGAAAACGAAATGACTGATGAAGCCGTAAATAAAGTCGCGGCTGGTATAAGAGAACAAGTGGAGAAAGCAGCTGCTTGTCCAGCACCAAATCCAATTGGTTCAGCATTTTTAAAACTTGACCCTGCGTATCTTTACAGACCTGCGTATATTGATATTGATTTTATTAATGACACTGATTATGCGACTGTGTCAGGAACCTTTGAAATAAATGTTACTTTTGAATTTGATTATTGGACTATGGCTGCATCTAACTATGATCCTGCTGGTGGAATAGATTTTATTTATCCAAATCCTTATAAGGTTGGTTCTACGGCAGCTATAACAAGGTCTATGGAATATATGAATCATTTTATTTATGGCCTAAATGGAAATGTAGTTGATTACAAAAACGGCATGACAGCGGTCTATGATGTTTTTGCTCCAGTAGTGGCAAAGACAGTACCAATCGTAAAACCTCATGCAACATCGACTATGAGAATATATCTTGAACCATATCCTGGTGAAGCCCATAGCTCTTTTACCCGCTATCCGTCGGGCGATAATGTGACGAGTGATGACTTTGAAGTTATGTATTTTGCAAATGGAATTAAACAATTTACTAATTTTTATCTCACAGGCACTTTCCCAACAGCAAACCAGTATGAGCAGTCATTGGGAATGTATTTAAATGATCCTAATATCGAATATATTTACAACTCAAATGGTAATGTAAATGACACAGCACAAAAACAGCCAGTCTCTATTGGGTGGAGTAAATAAAGTATTACTTGTAATAAAAAACATACGAGGTGAAAAGTTATGGAAAATGGATTTTGGTACACTTACAATGATGCAGATCCAGGTGGTTCTTCTGTAGTTATCCCAGCACCAGACAAACCATTTACTAAAGCAAAATTTGGATTCAAAGGCGATGGGGAATGTTCCTGTATGAAAGGAAAAGTAACTACAAAGTTTGCAAATGGATTTATCGGTATGGGTTATTATTTAAGTCCTGCAAATGTCAAAAAACCTTTTGACCTTCGCGATAAATTAGGCATCAGGTTTTGGCATAAAGGCGATGGTAAAAAGTACAGAGTTAAGCTCACCTCCACACATCCCGATTTTATTAATAAGGACGGAGACAATCATTTTGGTAATGATTTTCACACAGATATAGAATGGGGACAAAACGAAATTCATTTTACAAACCTCTACCAACAACCTGGCTGGGGAAGTAAAGTAGATGTTAAAAACGCACTCTCCCAAATAAAAGAAATACAGTTTTGTACCTTAGGTCAACCACACGAGTCAGTGGAATTATGTATAGACGGGCTTGAGATTTTTTAGTAAAAAAAATAGCATTAAAAGGTGGAAATTAAATGAAAAAAATATTTGTAGGTGCTACAAGGCAAAATCGCGGAAAGACAACGCTCTCTCTCGGTTTGATTAGTGCTTTCAAAAAACGCCTTTTGAATGTTGGATTTATAAAACCCATAGGCCAGCGGTATGTTGAACTAAATGGCGAAATGATAGATGAAGATGTGGTGTTAGTAGAAAATATTTACGGGAGTGATTGTCCGATTAAAGATATGAGTCCTATTGCTATAAATCAGGGTTTTACAACTAATTATATAGAAGGAAAAATTCAGAACAGACAGCAGCTTGTGGACCAGATACAAAAATCATTTGAAGTAGTTTCAAAAGGAAAAGATATTGTGGTAGTAGAAGGTACTGGACATAGTGGAGTAGGTTCAGTGTTTGATTTGTCCAATGCAGATGTGGCAAAGATACTTGATGTAAAAGCACTTCTTGTATCTGCTGGAGGAGTAGGCGGACCAATAGATGAAATAATGCTTAACAAAACATTTTTTGATGTGCAGGGAGTAAAGACAATAGGGGCAGTAGTTAATAAAATAGAGATGGATAAATTTGACAGGATTAACAATACGGTTAGAAAAGGGCTCACGAGAAAGGGCATTGAAACTTTAGGTGTGATTCCATTTGTCCCTCTTTTGTCTTTTTTGACTATGGAGCTGATAATAGATTCTATAGATGGAGAACTACTTGCTGGTAAAGATAAGTTAGATCTGCTAATTAAAAATATTGTAGTAGGTGCAATGCCTGCGCATGAAGCTTTAGATTATTTTGGCGAAAGAGTACTCATCATTACACCTGGCTCCAGAGATGATATTATTTTGGCTCTTATGAGTTCTTATACTTTGGGCGAACAAAAAGGTGAAATTGCAGGAATGATTTTAACAGGTGGTACTGCACCACATCCTTCAATAATGAAATTGATTGAAAAGAGTCAGATACCAACTCTTCTTGTAAAAAAAGATATTTATACAACTGCTTCTTGCTTGCATGATTTACTGGTGAAAGTAAGACCGAAAGATACTAAAAAGATTGATAAAATAGTTAATATAGTCTCTGGCTATGTTGATGTTGACAGGATGCTTGATTTGATTTAATTGTTGTAGTATTTTTTGTAAAAGGAAGATAAAACAGCATATATATTGTATCAATAGAAGTAGGTTCTAGTTGTCCTATTAATCGTATTTAAACTACCTATCAAAGCCAAACACTCTTTTGCGTTTAAAACACCGTTTCATTAATCAATAAAACTTGACAAGAAGCGTTCTTCTGCTATAATACCACTAAAACGATAGTATTAAAAAATAAAAAGAGATTTTAAAAAAACGGGAGGTATGAAATGAGTGTTGTAGTCGGAACTCGCATTGACGAAATCCTGGAAATCGCAAAGAAAAAGGCTTTTGAAGAAACTGCAAATGAACCAGAACCAAAATTAACAGGTGAAGTAAAATGGCCAGTCAGTGCAGAAATCGGAAGGGGTTTGGAAAACGCAGTAACTAATGAAACAAAAGTCGGTTATGTTAACGGTGCAAAAGGCTGGCTTAATTATCGTGGCATTGATATTTTCAATCTCTCTATAAATTCAACTTTTGAAGAAACATCTTATGCTCTTTTATTTGGGGCAATGCCAACAATCTCGCAACTTGAGGACTTTTCACAGAAGCTTGCTGCAAACAGAAGTATCAATCCAAAAATAATTGAAATTATGAAGCAATATCCAATTCTTGACACACATCCAATGATATCACTTTCCATAGGCGTTTCATTACTCTCAACATTTGACAAGACAACAGAAACTTTAACAGTAGAAGCTGAAACTGAAGTTGCAATTAAGTTAATTGCACAAATGGCAACAGTTGCTGCTGCTGTAGCAAGAATAAGAGCAGGCGAGGAACCAATAGAACCAGACTCATCCTTAAGTCATGCTGCAAACTTTCTATATATGTTAAACGGAAAAACTCCAGATAAAAATGCTGCACGCGTTATGGACATCTGCCTTGTATTGCATGCTGATCATGGTATGAATGCATCAACTTTTGCTGCTATGGTTTGTAATTCAACACGCTCGGATATGTATAGCTCCATAGTGGCAGGTATTGGAACTCTTAAAGGTCCTCTACATGGTGGTGCAAATGAGCAGGTATTATACCAACTGGAAGAAATAGGAACTTTAGAAAATGTAGAAGATTGGTATAAAAAAGCTCGTGAAGAAAAAAGAAAAGTTATGGGTTTTGGTCACAGGGTTTATAAATCTTATGATCCAAGAGCCAGAATACTTGAACCACTTGTGGAAGTTTTTACTGCAGATGATGAAATCAGCAAACTTTATAAAATTGCAAATAAATTAAATGTGCTTGTGTGTGAAGATTTAGGGAAAGATAAAAAAATATTTCCAAATGTAGATTTTTATTCAGGGTTGGTTTACAAAGCCATGGGTATAGAAGTACAAATGTTCTCTGTTATTTTTGCAGTAGCCAGAATATCAGGCTGGGGTGGAAGAGTAATAGAGTATTTAAAAGATAACAGACTTTTTAGGCCGAGGGCAGTTTACACAGGACCTATGCTTGCGGAGTATGTACCTATAGAAAAAAGATAAAAAAAACTATAGAAAGTTGTGAATAAAATGCCTGAAATATTAAAGAAACGGAAAGCAAAAGAAGTAATCATTTACAGAAAATCCTGCAAGGCCTGTGGCATATGTGTAGCTTTTTGTCCGGCTAAAACTCTCGGAACTGACGAATTAGGATATCCTATAGTTGTAAATCTTGATGCCTGTACTGCTTGTAATCTTTGTGTTGACAGGTGTCCGGACCTATCTATAGAAGTGATAAAAGAACCGTCAGTAAAACTTGAAAAAAAGGAAGATGAAGATGGGCAAAAATAAATTTATGCAGGGAAACGCTGCGTGTGTAGAGGGTGCAATAGCAGCTGGTCTTAAATTTTATGCAGGATATCCTATAACACCTTCAACAGAGATAGCTGAATTGTGTGCTGAAAAACTGCCTAAAATTGGAGGCAGATTTATACAAATGGAAGATGAGATAGCAAGCATGGGTGCAATTATTGGTGCATCTTTTGCAGGAGTTACTTCCATGACCGCAACAAGCGGACCAGGGTTTTCTTTAAAACAAGAAAATCTTGGATATGCGTCATTTGTAGAAGCTCCGTGTGTGGTTGTAAATGTAATGAGAAGCGGACCTTCAACAGGACTTCCAACATCACCTGCACAGCAAGATGTAATGCAGGCAAAATGGGGAACTCATGGGGACCATCCTATCATAGTGTTGTGTCCTGATTCAGTAAAAGCTATGTATGAACTGACTATAAGGGCTTTTGAATTGTCTGAGGAGTTTAGAGTACCTGTAATACTTTTGGCAGACGAGGTCATAGCACATATGAGGGAAAGAATAGAAATACGCGATGATGTAAAACCTGTGCAGAGAAATTATACAACAAAAAAACCAGGTGAATTTAAACCTTATGATGATAGCGAAGGTTTAGTTCCACCTATGGCAAAATTTGGAGATGGCTACAGATTTAACACTACGGGTTTAATGCATGATACTGATGGGTTTCCTACAAGCGATCCAGGAAAGACACAAAAATTACAAAATAGATTACGGGATAAAATTGAAACAAACTTAGGAAAAATTGTAAGTGTGAAAACTTATAATATGGATGATGCTGAAGTGGCGGTGTTTGCGTATGGTTCGACTGCACGGTCGGCTATGGCTGCCATACTTGAGGCGCGCGCAAATGGAATTAAAGCAGGGCTCATAGTTCCTGAAACACTTTGGCCATTTCCTGAAGCAATTATTTCGCAATATGCTGATAAGGTAAAAGCATTTGTGGTTGCAGAAATGAACATGGGACAAATGGTGTATGAAGTGGAGCGCTGTATGAAAGGTAAATCAAAATTATTAACTGTATTTCAGGCAAATGGAGAATTGATCAAGCCAGAATTAATATTCAAAAGTATACAGGAGGCAAACAAATGAACAGAATGTATGAAGATTATTACAGAATGGATAAAATGCCAACAATATGGTGTCCAGGTTGTGGAAACGGAATAGTATTAAACGGATTTATCGAGGCATTTAAAAACTCAGGGCTTGACAGGGAAAAAACAGTTATTGTTTCTGGTATTGGCTGCTCCTCTCGTTCAGCTTTATATCTTGATTTTGATACCATACACACGACACATGGAAGGGCTATATCTTTTGCGACTGGTATAAAGCAGGCAAGACCTGAACTTAATGTGGTAGTGTTAACTGGAGATGGAGATTGCTCCGCAATAGGCGGAAATCATTTGATTCATGCGGCAAGGCGCAATATAGATATTACCGTTGTTTGTTATAACAATTCAACTTATGGAATGACTAATGGACAGTATTCTCCAACTACTCCAACAGGTTCGCTCACAGCGACCTCTATGTATGGGTTCATGGAAAGTCCTTTTGACTTATGTAAATTGGTTGAAGCTGCTGGGGCAACTTATGTTGCCAGAACTACAACTTTCCACGCGAAAATGATTCCACTTTTGATAAAAAATGCGCTTCAGAAAAAAGGTTTTTCATTTATTGATTGTATCGCACAGTGTCCAACTTATTTTGGAAGAAAAAATAAAATGCCGGCTGGAGCAGATATGTTGAAGTGGATTAGAGACAGCTCAGTGAATAAAAAACAGGCAGAAACCATGACAGAAGATGAACTTGCTGGGAAATTTGTTATAGGTGAGTTTGTAAATAAGGAAAAGCCGGAACTCACAGCTGAATATACCAAGCTAATAGAAAGATTAAAAGTAAAGGCAGGTGAAAACTTTTGCAAAAGTATGAGCTAAGGTTAAGCGGTTCAGGCGGACAGGGTTTAATACTTGCAGGTATTATGCTCGGAGAAGCAGCTTCAATATATGATGGTAAGGAATCGGTTCAGTCGCAGTCTTATGGACCGGAAGCTCGTGGAGGCGCAAGTAGATCAGAAGTAATTATTAGTGATTTGCCAATTGATTTTCCAAAAGTAGTGAAAGCAGATTTCATGCTTTCTATGACGCAGGAATCATATGAAAAGTATATTTCTGGTTTAAAAGAAGAAGGCATATTATTGATAGATTCGTTTTTTGTTACCAAAATAAAACCAAGAAATGGTCCAGTATATTCTATGGATCTTACAAGAATAGCTATTGAAAAAGCTGGTAAAAAAATATTTGCAAATGTTGTGTCTTTAGGAGCCATAGTAGCACTCACAGGAATTGTATCTTTAGGTGCTATGGAAAAAACTGTTTTAAAAAGAGCACCTGGTGGGACTGAAGACCTTAATTTAAGAGCACTTGAAGAAGGTTATAAAGCTGCACTTGAAATAAAAGAAAAAGTACCGATGGAGATGGGCAGATGAAACTTTATGAATATCAGGCAAAAGCTGTTTTTAAAAAGTATGGGATACCAGTACCGGATGGAGAAATGGCGGGCACGGTAGCAGAGGCAGTAAAAATAGCTTCTAAATTTGAAGGTAAAGTGGTTATTAAAGCACAGGTACATATGGGCGGAAGAGGGAAAGCTGGCGGTGTAAAACTGGCACTTGGGGCAGAAGAGACAAAGAATATAGCAGGTTCTATAATTGGAATGGATTTGAAGGGGCTCAAAGTCGAAAAGGTACTTGTGGAAAAAGCAATAGATATAGATAAGGAATATTACATAAGTTTTGCTATTGATAGAGCAAAACACATGGCTGTTTTTATATCAAGCACTATGGGCGGAATAGACATAGAAGATGTGGCAAAAAAATCGCCTGAGGCAATTAATAAATCATACATAGATTCATTTACTGGACTGAAAGATTTTCATTTAAGAGCATTTCTCAAACAGGCAGGACTTGAAAAAGAAGCATGCGCGGAAGCTTCGAAAATAATAAAAAGTCTTTACAAAATATTCCTTGAAACTGATGCCAATCTTGTGGAAATAAACCCTCTTGTTATTACAAAAAGAAATACAGTGATAGCAGCGGATGCAAAAATGGATATAGACGATAATGCTATATACAGGCAACCAGAAATATATTCTATGGTAAAAGACGAAGTTGAAAATCAGCTTGAGTATCAGGCAAAATTAAAGGGTTTGTCTTACATAAAAATGGAAGGCAATATAGCATGTATAGTAAATGGTGCTGGCTTGTCAATGGCAACAATGGACATAATTAAGCTCTATGGTGGAGAGCCGGCTAACTTTTTAGATATAGGGGGAAGTTCAAACTCGGAAAAAGTAAAGTATGCTATGAACTTACTTTTGCGCGATAAAAATGTTAAAGTGGCATTTTTTAATATCTTTGGTGGCATTACAAGATGTGATGATGTGGCAAGAGGTTTGGTAGCTGCCATAGCAGAGCTAAATGTTACAATTCCTATAGTTGTCAGACTCACGGGGACAAATGCGGAAGAAGGAAGAGAAATACTGAAAGGTTCTGGGCTGCTTTTTGAAGAGACAATGATTGGGGCAGCTAAAAAAGCGGTAGGGTTGGTGGCATAAATGAGCATAATAATAAATGAGTCAACAAAAGTTATAGTACAGGGGATAACAGGTAGAGATGGAAGTTTTCATGCAAAGAAAATGATGGAGTATGGAACAAAAATTGTG
>JBAXIL010000042.1:0-14062 GCA_037138355.1 bacterium | reverse complement strand
ACAAAAAATCCTCGTTTTGCTTGGGATTCCTATAGAAGATTTATACAAATGTATGCTGATGTTGTTATGGACCTTTCAAAAAAAGAGTTTGAACACTTAATAGATGCAAGAAAAAAGAAAAAAGGAATTAAATTGGATATAGATTTTACTGCTGATGATATGAAAGATATGGCTTTGGAGTTTAAAGCATTTGTAAAAAAATCACTTGGAAAAGATTTTCCACAAGATGCTATAGAACAGTTAAAGGGCGCACGCGATGCTGTGTTTAAATCATGGATGAATGATAGAGCAATATTTTATAGAAAAGCAAATAACATTTCTGAATCAATAGGAACAGCTGTAACAGTACAGGCGATGGTATTTGGAAATATGGGAAATGATTCAGGTACAGGTGTTGGGTTTACAAGAAATCCAGCCACTGGAGAAAAAGTTCCTTATGGAGAATATTTGTTAAATGCACAGGGCGAAGATGTTGTAGCAGGAGTTAGAACACCTAATAAGATTGCGAACCTCGGTAAAGATATGCCTAAAGTTTACAAACAACTTATGGATATTACATCAAAACTCGAAAAGAAATATCGCGATGTGCAGGATTTTGAATTTACAATTGAAAAAGGTAAGCTTTACATGCTTCAGACTCGTTCTGGAAAAAGAACAGGTATGGCTGCTGTAAAAATAGCCGTAGATATGTTCAAAGAAAAATTAATCACAAAAGAAGAAGCGATTTTAAGAGTAGAGCCGGTTCAGTTGGATCAGTTATTGCACCCTGTATTTGATCCAAAAGCAGAAAAGACAGTAATTGCAAAAGGTCTTAATGCTTCACCTGGAGCCGCTTCTGGTAAAGCCATATTTACAGCAGATGCTGCAGTAGAATGGAAAGAAAAAGGTGAAAAAGTTATTCTTGTAAGACAGGAAACATCACCAGATGATATACACGGAATGGACGCAGCTACTGGTATATTAACAGCACGCGGCGGAGCAACATCACACGCTGCAGTTGTAGCAAGACAGATGGGTAAAGTTTGCGTAGCAGGATGCGAAGGGTTATTAGTATCAGAGAAAACAAAATCAATGACTGTAAAAGCAACAGGGTTAGTAATAAAAGAAGGCGATTGGATATCAATCGATGGAACAACAGGACAGGTTATGAGTGGAAAAGTTGCTACTATGGAACCTAAAATGGAAGGCGAATTCGGAACTTTTATGAAATGGGTTGACGAGTTCAAAACAATAAAAGTAAGAGCTAATGCAGATGTACCAAGAGACGCTAAAGTTGCAAGACAATACGGCGCAGAAGGTATCGGTCTTTGCAGAACAGAACATATGTTCTTTGATGCTGACAGATTGCCTTATATGCAGGAAATGATTTTAGCATCTGACGAAGCTGGAAGAAGAATAGCTCTTGCGAAACTTCTCCCAATGCAGAAAAGTGATTTTAAAGGACTTTTCGAAACTATGGAAGGTTACGGAGTTACTATCAGATTCTTGGATCCACCTCTTCATGAGTTCCTACCGAAACGCGAAGAACTTATGGTTGAAGTTGCTAAGATGGAAGCATTAGGTAAAGTAAAGATGAACAATGAAATGCTGAAAAAATCACTTGATTTAATTAAAGGTACAGGAACTGATTTACAGAAAGCAAAAACTCTTTTAGCTCGTGTTGAAGAACTACACGAGTTCAACCCTATGTTAGGACACAGAGGTTGCCGTTTGGGTATTACTTATCCAGAGATTTCAGAAATGCAGACACGCGCCGTTATTGAAGCCGCAATTGAGCTCAATAAAACTGGTAAAAAGATTATTCCTGAAATAATGATACCACTTGTTGGAAATGTAAAAGAGTTTAAGGACCAGAAGAATATAGTAGATGCAACAGCCAAGGCAGTTATGGCTGATAAAGGTGTAAAAATAGAGTACTTGGTGGGAACTATGATTGAAGTTCCAAGAGCAGCTGTTACTGCTGATGAAATCGCAGAAGAAGCAGAGTTTTTCTCATTTGGAACCAACGATTTAACGCAGACAACTTTAGGATTCTCGCGTGATGATGCTGGCGGATTTACTAAGGCATATATTGAAAAGAAAATATTTACTGATGATCCGTTCCAAACATTAGACCAGGTGGGCGTAGGCGCACTTGTGAAAATGGCTGTGGACAAAGGTCGCAAAGTAAAAGCAAAACTTAAAATCGGTATCTGTGGAGAACATGGTGGAGACCCTGCATCAGTTGAGTTCTTTAACGGAGCAGGACTTGATTATGTATCATGCTCACCATACAGAGTACCTATTGCAAGACTTGCAGCAGCTCATGCGGCAATAAAAGCAAATGATTTAAAATCAGGAAATAAGAAGGCTGAAAAAGATAAATAAGGAAATATTTGACATAAAAGGAGGCCGAAAGGCCTCCTTTTTTTTTATAATTATTAATCGTTTTGATGATTTATCCTATCTAAAAACGCTAAAAGAATAATTCAATCAAATGCTATTTTATGTTATAATACATGAAAATTATATTTTATAGGAGCAGAAATGACTAAGATTGATATAAAAGATATTACAGCGGTTGAGTTACGAGCCATACAGGATCATAAGTATTTTATGTCACAAAAAAATGGGAAAGAAGTGACTATAGAAGAGGCCATAGTTGATTTTCTTGATAAATACATGGACGAGTGGAAGCTTGAAAAAATAAGGCATGATAATATGCAACAAGTGGTAAAAATAAAGGAATATATAGCAAAAGGTGGGGAAGTAGAAGAATGGACTGAAAAATACGCTCCTGTTTGGAGGCAAGAAAGAGAATCTTTAGAGAATAATGATTTTGACAGACGGGTAATAACAATAACTAATGAAAACGGACTGCATGTCAGACCCTCCAGTAAGCTTGTGGCAATAGCAAAGAAACATGACTGCGAGCTATATTTGCATAGAGAAGGTATGGAACATTATAATTTTAAACTTAATGGGAAGTCTTTCATGAATGTGAAAACAGTTCTTGCTGCTCTTGATCTTGTTTCAATGTGTGTTGGACAGGGCGAACAGCTTGAGTTTATTGCTTATGGAAAGCAAGCAAAAGAAACACTGGATGAAATTGAATTAATTGTTCAAAAAAAGTTTGGGGAAAAGTCCTAAATTTATTATTTCGTATTGATTAAAATCCTTTGTATTGTTATTATTATTAGGAATTATAGTATTTGATTTATCAGAACTACTAAAATCGGGAGGCGGAATATGCTTGAAGTAAAACTGGCAGGTTATAACGCTGATGCAGATATTTTAGAAAAACTTAAAAAATCAAAATGGGATGGCAAAAATAATATATCACCTGAAACTATTTCGGCTGCGTATGCAAGAATAAGCCGTGACTCAAGACGCGTAGATGAACTGCGTGCTGATTCGCTTGAGGAAGTGGATAAAGCAAGAAAATCAAATGAAGCTATAGTTTTTAAAATGGGACATCACTCTGTAGCAGAACACGCCTATCTTAATTTTGACATACTCGGACTTTCTCGTCTTGCTGTTGAATCCCTTCAAGAAGCGAGATTATGTTCTTATACAGAAAAATCCCAGCGCTATATCACTCTTGAAGGCGATTATGTGACACCGCAGGAGTTTGGTGTAAATGAGAAAAAAATATTTAATGATATTATTGCAAAACAAGTCGTTGTTTATAAACAGTTATTTCCTATACTTCATGAACATCGCAAAAATCAGTATCCTGAACAACTTCAGACTAAGTCAGGACAAAATCTTTTAGAGGGCTGGGCTAAAGAGGATGCACGCTATGCTTTAGCTTTAGCAACAGAGTGTCAGCTTGGATTTTCATCTAACTCAAGAAATCTTGAACACATAATCAGAAAACTAAAATATTATCCACTCGCTGAAGTCAGACAACTTGGTGAAGCGCTTTACAATGCAACAAAACAGATTGTGCCATCGCTAATAATTCTTTCTGACCCTGAAGCTTTTAAAAAACAATTTGGGAAGGAAGTATCAGACGGTCTAATAAAAACAGGTGCAAGTACTGCGGCAAAAGCAGTAAAAGCGGTTAAAATACCAGTTGATGCTACAAAACAGGGTAAGTTTGATGTCATGCTTGTAGATTGGACTAAGGACCCAGATATGAAGATTATTGCTGCTATGATGCAGGCATATTCTGGAAGATCTTATGAGGCAGCTATTCGTGCGGCAAGAAAAATGAGTAAGACAGAAATTATTAAGTTCTATAAAACTATTTTTAAAGATTTGGGTGAACACGATTCTCTATATAGAGAGTTTGAAGATGTAAACTTTGTATATGAGATATCATTAAGCTCAAGTGCTTTTGCTCAGTTAAAACGGCACAGAATGATGTCTATATCAAAACAACCTTATGATATTAAATTGGGTTATACAATGCCACCTTCAATTATTGAAACAAAGCAGCAGGATATCTTTAAAAAAGTAATTGATGAAACAGAAGTGGCATATAAGAAAATTGCTAAAACTGCTCCACAGGCGGCAGAATATATTTTGACAAATGCTCATAAACGCAGAGTTTTAGTGAATGCTAATCTACGCGAGCTATATCATATAACCAGATTAAGAATGGATTGGCATGCACAGTGGGATATACAGAATATCTCGGCTCAAATGGCAGCAGTTACGAAGGAAGTAGCGCCACTTTCAGCGGCTTTGGCATGTGGTAAAGATAAATTTCAAGCAGTTAAAGCGGCTTTTTTTAAAGCCCGCAAAAGTAAATAACTGTTTGTAATAACCTTAGTTATTATGACTCAAAAAATTTGCTAAAATTGTATTAAAAGTTAATCTTATTGCTTGACTGAAAGCGGTTTCGGTAATAATATGTTTACTTAAGGTGAACGATATTTTACAAACAAATCTTCAGGAGGCATATTAAGTTGCGCAAAAAAATTGCTTATTTCCTGTCTTTTTCAATTCTAATTATTCTTTTTCCATTTACTATTTTTTCTGCTGAGGAAATTATTAATCCGTCTAAGTTTTATGTTTGGAATGATTTTGAAAAGATAGCTGACTGGACAACTGATGACTGGACTAATAATATCTTGTCTAAGCCAAAGCTTGGTAGTGATTATGTAAGCACTGGAACTAAATCGCTTGAAGTGCAGTTGGACGCTACTCAAGCAGGCCAGCAGGGAGCGATACAACTGTTTGATACTGGAAGTTTGGACGGAGTTAATGAAGTAAAGTTTGATATTTATAATTCGTCGCTTGCTAACATGAAAATTTTCTTAATGCTTAAAACAGGAAACAACTGGTTATATCATGAGAGCGTTAGACAAAATCTGATACCTGGATGGAACAAGGGCATAACCTTCAATCTTAAAACTGCAACTTATGGAACTAATGGTAATTACAATGGTATGATAAAAGATATTTCCAATGTTCGTAGGTTTGGTATCGTAGTTGAACCCGATAGAAAAACAAATGGTTTTATCGCTTTGGATAATATTCAAATGAATGGCGAAAAAGCAGTATTTTTAGTTCCTGAAAAAGATCCTGCAGGTTTAAAAGAAGTAGTTATAGATGATTTTGAGTCAACTGGCAGATTAAAGTGGGCGGCGGCTGGGACATGGTCGTGTTCGACAGATGCGAGCAGGACTACTGAAAAAGCTTCTCTTGGCACTGGTGCCATGAAAGCGTCATTTGATTTAACTATGCCAGGGCAAAATGCAGTATTTATGATAGAAGATTCTCTTGATTTGTCCGATGTTTTTGAGATGAAAGCGGATGTGTATTATCCTTATGATTTTCCTACGAGTATGAGTATGGCTTTATCAACAGGCGACAAATGGGAATGGCAGGAAGCAAAGGCAAGTCGGTTAAAGAAGGGTTGGAATAAAGATGTAACATTCAATCTTAAAGAAAAGAAATGGAAAAATGAAGCTTCGAAATGGGAAGCTACAGGGCTACCTGTTGATACAAAAAATGTCAAACGCTTATGCTTGACTATTTTCCCACCAGATATGGGAAAGGGTTATGTGATTTTTGATAATGTGAGATTAAAAACTTCAGCGCCGGAGAAGTTGGCAGGCTTAATCCCTCAAAATACTGGAGATTTAGCTTTTGCACCATGGAATAGCTTTGAAAAAGGAGTTAACTGGAACACGGATTCTGATCAGTCCGGTGCTGTGGCTCTTTATCCCGCTGTAGATTTTGGTGGCGAGAAAAATAGGGGTATGCAGACTGTCTTCTCTACGCAGAATAATGTCGATAAAGCCATGTATTCATATGCGGCAAACTTAGATTTTTCTAACAGCGTGGGAGTGAAAGTTGATATTTATAATCCGAATACCTTCCCAGTGAAGATCTCTTTTGCGTTTTCAACAGGGGATGATTTAAACTGGATTGAAACAAAACAAATAGGTATCGCACCGGGATGGAATAGAGCTGTATATATCGATTTTACTACAGCTTCTTTTAAATCCGCTGATAGCAATTGGAATTATAAGGATTATTTTGATAAGCGCAATGATATCAGAAAGATGCATTTCCAAATATATCCAGATCAGAAAGTTAAGGGTTCGCTGTATCTTACTGATTTTAAGTTAGCGAGACGAAATTTCTTTGGAGAGATAGGAAAAAAGATTGGACTCACTTTTAATAACACTTCACGAATGGTTGTTGAACCAATAAAATATGTGATGCATTCTATGATTGATGGAACTTTTGAAACAATAACTAATTGGAGTCCCGCCAATATAGCAGGATGGGGTGCTGCCAAAGTAGAATTGTCAACGAAGTATGCCAGTCAAGGAAACAAATCAATTAAATTATCATTTAAGGATATAGGTATAAAATCAGGGCTTCAATATGTTTCCTCAGGACCATTTGATATAACCGATTATAAAAATGTTGTTGTGGATGTGTACAATCCAGGTAAGATTTTGACACTGACAATGGCTTTAAAAACAGATGCGCCAGGTAATGTGTGGTATGAATCAAATGCGGTTGTATATATTTATCCTGGATGGAATAAAAATGTAAAAATAAATCTTAATACAAATGATTGGAAGCAGGTTATAGGGACGACGCAAAAAATGCCTATATCAATATTAGCTGCCGATAAGGCTGTTATGAAGGCTTTATATCTTGTTTTTGCTGGAGGCTACGAAGGAACTGTTTATGTTGATAATTTGAGATGGGGTACATCGTCGATTTTAGGTATTACAGACGCAGCAGTGGAACAGGATATAAATCTTGAAATGTCTCCAATGGATGCGCTTACTGCAAGGGTAACTTTCCGTGGCGGTTATTATCATGGGCAGAATGTTGACCTCAATGTGAAATCGGCTTATCTTACGCTGAGAGGATTTGGAAATGAACTTAACTTTTCCGCGGGAGAGCCTGTAAAAGTATTTGATGATGTTTTCGGTCTTGTTGATTCTGGAGCGCTTGGTCCAAATGTTATGGGGCTTTCGCTTGCAGGTACAATTTGTCCGATAAATACTTCTTATATGTTAATGGGATTGAGTTTAAATAATGCTGAACCATGGAAGTTGGGCAATACTTTTGTTGGTACTGCAAGGCTTAAAACATATTTATTTGATAAAAATTATATAGGACTTATGTATTTGAATGATAGACGCGGATATGCGAACAATGCAGATATTTTCAAAGCAGATGTAGAACAATCAGCACAGGTTATAGGTGGTGATACCTCAGTGGCTATACCTGTGGCAAATTTGTTTGACCTAAATGTTAAGGGAGAATATTTATATACATTATATGGAACAAACTCTCCGATTTATATGTTTCCTGATCCACCGCCGTCATATATAATTCAGAGTATTGGCACGGATTCTAATAAGTTATTGTCTTATACTGAACTTAATATGCATTTAGGTTTATTGAGTTTCTATGGTTATTACAGACACATAGGTGAAGCTTTTGCTTCATATTATACAAACCCTGATATTAAGGCAGGGCAGGTCAATAAGGTTGGACAAATTACTTGTACGATGGATGATTTACCGCCGTTTTCAATTTTGAAAACTATTTCTCCTGATTTTGCGGCATTTGTTCGTAATACCAACATGATGGTAGAGTATGATGCAGGGAAATCAATGGTGGATACTTATAGCCGTTACACTATTACTATGGATTTAAAAAATGATGAAGCGTTGGCTCTGTATAATTATCATATATGGGCTAAATATAATTATGAGGGCAATCTATATAAAGTACCTTCTTTAACTGTTACTGGAGTTACAAAAATTTTGGTAATGGATCTTGTAACTTTCAAATTGTTGGGTAGATTGCAAAACACAGAAGGTCCCGTAGGTGATTTGCTGACAATGACAAAATACACAAACATAACTGGCTTTGTAGAGGCAAGTGTAAGATTCTTGAAAGATTTTAAATTGACAGGAAGCTACAAAGGTTTATCAACTGTGAATAATACGAAATATAGTAATTGGTATGCCGGACTTGAAGGCAGTGTATTCAGTGGAGCGCTGTCCTTTACTTTAAGCTACGGAGATCCTCCTCTAAGTGGTTACTGGTTAAATGATTATAATAATGAAACAGTTCAGAAATACATGTTCACGCTGAAAGGGAGGTTCTAAAATGTATAGAATATCAAAAGCATTACTTTTGCTATCTATAGCTGTATTTTTTGCTTTACCACTTTCGGCATATTCTACAAGTGGTGCTGATATACTGAAAGTTAATGGAAAACCAGCAAAACTTGCAGGCGTGAATGTTCCTTATGTAATGTTTTTAACTAATCCACAAATTGATTCAGCTTTTAAGAGTTTGAACGATAGCGGAATTAATTTGGCGAGAATTTACGCTTCTTTTTCTGGCAATAAATCATATGCTTTTCAACAAGGTCTGGGAAAATATAATGCTAAAGCATTTGAAAAACTCGATTATGTGGTTTCGGTAGCAGAGAAAAACGGTGTGAACTTAATAATCACACTTATGGATAATAATTCTTCATACGGTGGTAAAGAAGCGTACAAGTCATGGACTGGCGGCGCTAATGATGATGTGTTTTTTAAAGATAAAATAAGCAAGGAGTTTTTTAAACAATATATATTACAACTTACTGACAGAAAAAACTCTGTGACAGGTAAGCTGTATAAAAGTGATTCAACGATATTGGCATGGGATTTGTGTGCAGATGCGCAAAACTTAAACGATGCTGATGGGGCAGTAATGTATTCATGGGTAGGAGAGATAGCTTCTTTCATAAAAACTAATGATTCAAAACATCTTGTAATAATAGGAATGAAAAAAGCAAACTTGTCATTGGATGAGATAAATGATTATGACATATTTTTAAACCCTGATATTGATGCTGTATTTTACAACATTAACATATCGCAGGCGCTTCCTGTCCAAACAGCGATAAAATACATATCGCAATATAATAAAATATATTTGGAAAACACGAATAAACCTGTGATTATGAATATTTCTGACAGAACCAGCGAAGCAACTTCCAACATCGTATCATTAGGAAAAGCTTTTTTTAGTGCGAATGGGTCAGCGATAATTTATAATTATGCGGGTTTTGGTGCATACAAGTCATACGCTGGTTCGTATAATTTTGAAAGTCCTGATGTAATAAAACAGTTCAAACAATTGTCTGGCATTGCGGCATCAATTGAAAAAAATGTACCTTCAATTGTTGTTAGTGGAATCAAAGTTATCACTTCTGCTGAAAATGCTACGCTAAATATTACGGTTCCTGAAAATGCTCAGGTTAAAGTAATTTACGGAAATCAATTACCGCTAAAAACTTCTACTGGCTGGGTGCAGTCAAAAGACGGTGCGGTTTCTGTGGCTATTGATGGACTGGTTCCTGATAAGACTTATAATTATATGGTAATGGCAAGAACATCCGAAGCTGCAGGTAGTTCTAAGGTTTCAACATTTACAACTATTAAACTAAAAAGGATTGCTGCAATACCTTTTAAGAGGAGCAATAATTTTATTAAGGCAAAAGGCATATCCTTTTATGATGGAGATAAGGAATACAGATATGTTGGAGTAGGCAATTATTATATGCGTAATTCAGGTAAGACAATTATTGATTATATTTTTAAAGAAGCCGCCAGTTTAGGATTTAAAGTCATTAGAGTGGGTTCTAATGGTGAGGCAGAGAACATGAAGGTAGTTGATAAAAACGATACAGAAAGATTTTTTAGGATAGGGCCTGATTATTTTAATGAAAAAGCATATGCGCAACTTGACTATGTTTTAGATTCGGCAGCAAAAAATGGTATGAGGGTAATACTTCATTTTACTGATAATTGGGAATATTATGGTGGGGCTAAAATGTATGCCAAGTGGGTAGGTTCTGATAATAAAAATATATTTTGGACTAATCCTAAGTGTAAAATATATTACAAACAGACCATAGAAAAAATAGTGAATAGGATAAATACGGTCAATGGTAAAGCATACAAAAACGACCCTACGATTTTTGCGTATGATTTGAGCAATGAACCAAGAGATGAAGAAGATTTAACAGGTAAAGTTTTAGCTGCTTGGGTGGCAGAAATGTCGGCTTATATAAAATCACTTGATAATAATCACATGGTAACAACTGGTATGGAGGGCTTTTTCCTGAAAGATGATGGTACTCATTATTCTGGTTCTGATTTTGTGTTAAATCATAAACCAGATACTATTGATTTTTGTACATATCATATATATCCAACTTATGCGCATAACAGCTATTCGTTGGGAACTACTGAGTGGATGATAAAAAATTGGGTAAAAGTCGCACATGAAACTCTGAAGAAACCAGTTGTTATGGAAGAGTATGGGGTAGCAAATAACATGGAAGCATACCCAAAGGCAAAGTGGATAGACGCAATGACGAAAATGTTTTTTGATGCAGGTGGTAATGGCTCTAACTACTGGATGCTCATAGACCCGGCATATTCACACGGAGATGGTTTTGAAGTTAATCCAGAACAACCAGAGTATATGAATGCGTTTATTAAATATACAAATGAGATAAATAAGAACGGATATTAAATATTGTTTAATTGTGATGATAGAAAAACGGAGGTTTAAAATGAAACGAATTATAACTGGTTTGCTTGTGATATTTTTAATTGCTTTGGGTTGCGGAAAAGTAAAGGACTATCCTACATCGGCAACTGAACTATCTTACGGTGGAGCTGATTGTGTTGATTTTGTTAGTGCAGATCCTTCAAATTATACAGGTTGTTTTTCTTTTGAAGATGATACTACTATTCCTTTAGCAAAAGGTTTTATCAGCGATAAAGCCGATTCTCCTGCTTATGATATTTCATTTGATACGACACTTGAGAACTCTACCGTTAGGGCTTACAAGGGGACTCATTCATTGAGAATGAAATGCACTTATGTTGATTCAGTCGGAAACAGTTTGGCGAGCGGAATTATAAAGCAGGGTAGCAGTATAGCTCCGTTAAATGTGAACTTTGAACATAAAAAAATAACTGCGTATGTGTGGATACCTGGCAATATGTTTGCTTCAACCCCAAATAATTCTTATGGAGCAAACTTTTTCTATGCAACCATGGCTGCTGATGGATGGCGCTGGTATCAGAGTGAATGGGTGAATTTGTCAGGCGCGTCTAATGGTGTTGCAGGAGTTTGGACAAAATTATCGGCATATACTGACCAGATGACGACAACAAATCCAGCAACTTCAGGAGGACACACGACAGGTGTAAACCCACCTACGACTTATACCATTAAGGCATGGGGGATAAAGATAGCAAAAGGTGATGGAACGGCAGATTATTCAACGGATGTTTCAAATCCGGATACATATGTTTATGTTGACGCAGTGACGGTTGAACCGCAATAAATAATTGTTTTATATTATATTTTAATAATAGTCGTTTTATTTTTGATTAGACGATAATTATTCTAAACTCCTACTTTTAAATAATCTCTATTTAATGACCTGTACTGTATTGCTTCTGCTATGTTTGCTATTGATATATTTTCTGTTTGTTCCAAATCCGCGATTGTTCTTGTTTCTATATATATAAGAAAAAAAATGTGTAATTGATGTGAAAACTGAAAATCTTGCATTTTACCGTAGAAAAAGTTATAATAATAAAACATATATTATTTTAGGTTTTGTGTATTATAAGAACGAAGCTGTAAATACTAATAATTAGGCGAGGGTAATTATGAATTTGAAATTGATGAGTTTTATAGGCGTGTTTATTTGTATTGCGGGAGTTATTTTCGCTGATAATAATGCTGCACTTCCTACTGCTGTTGAAAAGCTTCTTCCGGAAAAATGTAAGGTAGTTGCTGCCTGTATTGCCGACCTTAACGGAGATAATAAAGATGATTATTTAATTGTTATTCAGCTTAAACAGGACCAAAATGACGAAGGACAAGATACTAACCCTGAGAGTGATAAAGAACTTATGGTTATTGTTGAAAAAGATAATAACTATGTTGTTGCGGCAATTACCAGGAGGGCAATACTTTGTTCCTCGTGTGGCGGGGTTTGGGGTGATCCTTTTGAAAGTATCGAAGCTGGCAAAAAGTTTTTTGTTATAAATCATTACGGCGGTTCAAGAGAAAAATGGAGCATCTCTACCAGATTTGCTTACTCTCACCGGGACAACAAATGGCAGTTGGTGAAATATGAAAGTTCATATTACGACACTGGTGATGAAAGTTCGAAGGTTCAGGGTGAAACATTGACTCCGAAAAGATTTGGATTGATAAATCTCGAAGATTACGATATAAATTATTATCTTGATACAAAAAAAATGAAGCCGCGGCCTCAGGGGGACATTAAGGACTGGATTGTATTTGCTTCTGACGATGGCAAAGGTGTCAATGTTTACATGATGAATTCAAACGGTACACTTTTGAGAAAAATGACGGATATCTTGGAAGGTGGAGGTGACACTCCTTCATGGTCTCGTGACCATGGAAAGATAGCATTCTGCCGAACGCGCGATGTTATTGCCCAGATAGGTGTGATGAATTCAGATGGCACTGGGATAAAAGAGTTGACGCACGATAATTTGCAAAAAGTTAATCCGGCATGGTCTCCTGATGGGAAAAAAATAGCATATGGCGCTTATAAGGATGGAGAGAAAATCAAAATTTATGTGATTGACGCGGATGGTAAGAACTTAAAAAGGCTCACAAACAATAGTGCTTCTGATTTTGGTCCTTCATGGTCGCCTGACGGTAGTAAAATAGTATTTACAAGAGCAACGGGAATTAACGGTGAAAGCGGAAAAATTTTTACTATTGATGCTGATGGAGGTAATGAAAAACATCTTACAAAAGGGTCTGACAAAGAAAATGATATTTGTGCTGTGTATTCGCCTAACGGGATAAAGATATATTTTACGAGAAATTTTGAATTTTATACGATGAATCCAGATGGCACCGGCCAGAAAAGTCTTAAATGCAAAAAAACAGGTTTAAGTCAGGTCTGGTCACCTAATGGTAAATATATTATTTTTACGGCGAACGGCGAAAAAGGAAGTATCTGGGAGATGACTTCGGACGGCACTATAAAAGCGAATTTGACTGACCAGGTCAAACTTGAAAATGCAAACAATTATTCGCCTTCGTGGAAATAGAATAATTTTTTTGAAAAATGCTTTTATATTGTTTAAAAACTTGAAAAAATAGTGTTGTTACACCCCAACCTTCCAATAATCTCTATCTAATGATCTGTACTGTATTGCTTCTGCTATGTTTGATGTTGATATGTTTTCTGTTTGTTGTAAATCCGCGATTGTTCGAGATACTTTTAAAATCCTGTCATAAGCCCTTGCTGATAAACCTAAACTTTCAATTGCATTTTTTAAAAGTCCCTGCGATTCAGTTTCTAACTGACAGTATTTTTTTAAATGTTTAGGTCCCATGTGAGCATTGAAATATATCTTAGTCCCTTTAAAGCGAACCTCCTGAATTTTCCTTGCAGTGTTTACGCGGTGTCTGATTATTATTGAGGTCTCGGCTTCTGTCTTAGATACTAACTCACTATACTGAACCACTGGGACATCTACATGCAAATCAATTCTATCTAACAGTGGACCTGATATTT
>JBAXIL010000041.1:0-14153 GCA_037138355.1 bacterium | reverse complement strand
GAAAAGTACGGAACTCCTTTGTATGTCTATAGCAAAAGAACTTTTATAGAACATTACAGAAAAATCAAAAGTGCTTTTGCTGATATAGATACGCTTATTTGTTATTCAGCAAAAGCTAATTCCAATGGTCAAATACTTAAGGAAATGGCAAAAGAAGGTTCTGGTTTTGATGTCGTATCTGGTGGTGAACTTTTCCGAGTATTAAGAACTGGCGTGGACCCAAAGAAAATTGTTTATGCTGGGGTAGGAAAGACCACAGAAGAGATTAAGTATGCCATAAAATCTAATATACTTATGTTTAATGTAGAAAGCATAGAAGAGCTTCACGCTATTAACAATGTTGCTAAGTCAATGAAAAGAAAAGCAGATGTAGCAATCAGGATAAATCCAGATGTGGATGCTTTGACTCATGCGTATATCAATACCGGAAGAAAAGAATCAAAGTTTGGTATAGATATTAATCTCGCTCTTGGTATTTATAAGAGCGCAACAAAACTTAAGAGTATAAATATCAAGGGAGTTGATATGCATATCGGCTCTCAGATAACTACTCCCATACCATACTTAAACGCAGTGGGTAAAATGGCACAGTTTATATCTGAACTGCTTCGTGAGGGCGTGGGGATAGAGTATATCAATATTGGCGGCGGACTTGGAATTATTTACAATGAGGAAAAACCTACTACCGCAGATGTTTTTGCTAAAGCCATAAAACCGCATTTGTCAGGATTTAATTTAAAAATAATTTTAGAGCCAGGCAGGTTTATTATAGGAAATGCTGGGGTGCTAATAACAAGTGTTACTTATAATAAAAAAGGAAGAGCAAAGAACTTTTTTATAGTAGATGCAGGTATGAATGACTTAATCAGACCAGCATTATACAGTTCATATCATAAGATAATACCAGTTAACATAAAAAAAGAAACAAAGCTTGATTTGTATGACATAGTAGGACCTATATGTGAAAGTGCAGATTTCTTGGGTAAAGACAGACATATGCCGCAAATGGATAGTAAAGATCTTCTCTGTGTGCGTTCTACTGGGGCTTATGCTATGTCAATGGCTTCAAACTATAATTCAAGACCACGCGCTGCAGAAGTTATGGTTGATGGAAGCAAACATTATCTTATAAGGGAAAGAGAAACTTATGAGGATTTGATAGTAAAAGAAAAGTAAAGAATTTGTAATTATTCAAGAAGCGGAGAAAAGAAAATGGCAAAAAACAATGATTTAAAGTTTACAAAAATGAGTGGCAATGGTAATGATTTTATTTTAATGGATAACTTTGACGGACAAATAAAGTTATCAGCCAAACAGATAGAAGCACTCTGTTCGCCGAAGTTCAGCATAGGGGCTGATGGTTTAATTTTGCTTGAAAAAAGCAGCAAAGGCCATGATTTTTTTATGAAGTTTTATAACAATGACGGCAAAGAAGCGGAAATGTGTGGCAATGGTGGCAGATGTATTGCTCGCTTTGCTTTCGAAACTGGTAGAGCAAAAGAAAAAATGACCTTCTTAGCTAAAGACGGACTTCATACTGCTGAAATAAAGAAAAATGGCGATGTGAAATTAAAAATGATAAATCCTTTTGACTATAAAAAAGAAGTCAAGATACGCTTAGGCGGTAGTGAAGTCAAAGGTGCTTTTATAAATACTGGAGTTCCGCATTTTGTCATAGAAGTAAAAGATTTGGCTGCGGTGAAAGTAAAACATTTAGGTAAAGAAATAAGATTTCATACCAGCTTCGCACCAAAAGGAACCAATGTGAACTTTATTGAAAAAACAGCAGCAAATGTTTATGACATAAGAACTTATGAAAGAGGTGTTGAAGATGAGACCTTTGCGTGTGGTACTGGTGCAACTGCTGCTGGTATAACACTTTATCTTGGCGGCAAAGCTACTTCACCGGTCTCTTTTAATACCAAGGGCGGATTATTAAAGATTTATTTCAAAGAAGAAAATAAAGTCATAACAGATGTTCATCTGGAAGGTAATGCGAGAATAGTGGCATCTGGAATTGTCGGAGTTGACGCATTTAAGTTTTAAATATAAAACATTTCCAATGGAGGAATATATGTTCCAGGGATTGTATGTGGCAATAGTAACTCCTTTCAAAAATGGCAAGATAGATGTGGAGGCGTATAAGCAACTTATAGAAATGCATGCTTTGGCTGGAACTGATGGAATTGTTCCGGCAGGAACTACTGGGGAATCACCTACCTTAACTCCAGAAGAAAACGAACAGTTAGTAGATATGACTGTAAAGTTTGTAAAAGGCAGAATGAAAGTCATGGCTGGGACTGGTTCGAACTCCACAGCCGAAGCGATAAAGTACACAAAAGCGGCAGAGAAATCAGGCGCTGATGCTGCCTTAGTAGTGAACCCATATTACAATAAACCCACGCAGAAGGGCTTATACGAGCATTTTAAGGCCGTTGCACAGGCAGTTAAGATACCTGTGATTGTTTATAATATACTCGGAAGAACCGCGGTCAATGTGGCGACACCTACGCTTGCTCGACTTGCAAAGGAAGTTCATAACATAAAAGGCGTTAAAGAAGCCAGCGGCGACCTTTCACAAATGAGTGAAGTCATAGAACAATGTGGACCTGATTTTGAGGTCTTATCTGGAGATGATGCTTTGACTCTTCCATTGCTTGCAATCGGAGGAAAGGGAGTCATATCCGTAGTGGCAAATATAATTCCAAAAGATGTTAAGCAAATGATAAATGCTTTTAACAAAGGCGACCTAAAGATAGCACAGCAAATGCATCATAGAATGTTTCCTTTGATTAAGGCAATGTTTTTAGAAACAAATCCAATACCGGTCAAAGCTGCTTGTGCTATGCTCGGATTAATAACTCCAGAAATACGACTTCCTATGACCGAACCAGACAAAGACACTCTTGATAAAGTAAAGAAAGCTATGAAAGAGTACGGACTAAAAGTTTAATTATATTTTTTAATTGCAATAAAACAAGATGGACAAAATCGGAGGTGTTTATATGGTGCGAGTTGGTATATCAGGAGCCGCTGGAAGAATGGGAAATGCTTTGGTTTCAGTCGCTGCACAGAATCCGGAGATTTATAATATAGGTTTGTTATTAGAAGCTAAGGGCAATAGCACTGTAGGCGCTCGCATAGGTGGTTTTACAATAACTGACGATTTAAAAACAGGACTTGCAGGCGTGGATGTTTTCATAGATTTCACAACTCCTTCTGCTACTTTAAAACATTTAAAAGAACTTGTAGATGCTAAAAAACCAGTTGTTATAGGCACTACGGGCTTTGATAGCAATGAACTTTTTGAGATAGAACTTGCTTCAAAAAGAATACCTATAGTTTTGTCTTCTAATTACAGCATAGGCGTTAATGTAATGTGGAAATTACTCAAAGAAGCGACACGGGCATTAAAAGATGACTATGATATAGACATAATAGAAGCACATCACAGAATGAAAAAAGATGCCCCTTCAGGCACAGCGATTACTACGGCTGAAGTGATATTGAAAGAAAAAGGATTAGATCCAAAAGCAAATATGGTTTTTGGTCGTGACGGCAGAGAAAATATTCGTGACCGTAATCAGGTTGGCGTGTTTGCTGTGCGTGCCGGTGGTATAGTAGGAGAACATACTGCCATTTTCGGTTCTATGGGCGACAAGCTTGAAATATCGCATACTGCATTTTCCAGGGAAACATTTGCTATGGGAGCATTAAAAGCGGCTAAGTTCTTGGCTAAAAAGCAAGCAGGGTTGTATAGCATGGCCGATGTGTTGCAGCTTTAAATCAAAGGCAACTAAAAACTGGAGAGCGTATGATTAAATTCGTAAGATATTCTATAGAAAATAGTTTGCCACAGTGGGGCATAATAAATATTGACGGTAATATTACGGACATAGAAGGTGATATATATACACAATATAAGGTCATGCCAAATGTCATTAACAGCTCACGAGTAAAAATATTGCCACCTACTAATCCCTCTAAAATAATTTGTGTGGGATTAAACTATAATGACCACGCTAAAGAAATGAATATGGATAAACCTGGAGAACCTGTCATTTTTCTTAAACCCCCAAGTGCAGTGATCGGTCATAATGACGAAATAATATATCCTGATATGGCGAATCGTGTGGATTATGAAGCGGAACTTGCCATAGTCATAAAGAATACTGTTAAGGATATTTCTGAAGAAGAAGTGGAAATAAATATACTCGGTTACACATGTCTAAATGATGTGACAGCCCGCGAACTGCAAAAGATAGATGGTCAGTGGACGAGAGCAAAATCATTTGATACTTTTGCACCTTTTGGACCATACATAGTTACGAATATCAATCCTGATAAACAAGATATAAAGCTTTACTTAAACGGCGTTTTAAAACAAGATTCAAATACTTCAAAATTTATTTTTAAAACAAAGAAGCTTGTGAGTTTTATTTCAAAGATAATGACTTTAAACCGTGGGGATATCATATCCACTGGCACACCTGCTGGAGTCGGACCTATGAGCAGGGGGGATAAAGTTGAAGTAGAAATAGGAGAAATAGGCAGACTAACTAATTTTGTAAGATAGTTAAATATAAATTAATGGAGGTTTTATGGAACTAAATAATAGAGTGAAATCACTTCCACCTTATGTGTTTGTGGAACTTGATAAAAAGAAAAAAGCTGCGATTGCACAGGGCAGAGATATACTTAATCTCGGCATAGGCGATCCAGACAGACCAACGCCAAAGCGTATAGTTGATAATTTTAAAGAAGCTGTGAGCAAAGGCTCAAATCATCAGTATCCGATAGGCAGAGGAAGTTCTTTATTTAGAGAAACGGTTGTAAAGTGGATGAAAAAAAGATTTGATGTAATGATAACTGATAAAGAAACCATGTGTTTAATCGGGGCCAAAGATGGCATTACGCACCTTCCGCTTGCTTTTTTAAATCCTGGTGACATAGTTTTGATTCCTGATCCTGGTTATCCTGGTTATACTTCTGGGACTTTACTTGCCGGCGGAATACCTGTTATTATGCCACTGAAAGAAGAGAATGGCTTTTTACCTGACTTAGAAGCAATACCTGAAAGTATTTACAAACAGACAAAAATTATGTGGCTTAATTATCCAAATAACCCTACTTCTGCTATAGCAGGTCATGATTTTTATGTGAAAGTGCTGTCTTATGCAAAAAAATATGGTTTTATTATTGCGCAAGATGCGCCGTACTCAGAAATATATTTTAAAGCTAAACCGACATCCATTTTAGAAATACCAGGAGCCAAAGAACATGTCATAGAGTTTTATTCTATGTCAAAAACTTATAACATGACTGGTTGGAGAGTAGGTTTTGCTGTAGGTGGGGAAAAACTGATTAATGGATTAGGCATAGTAAAAGAAAATATGGACTCAGGAACTTTTACTGCCATACAAGAAACTGCGGCTTGGACGCTTTTAAACTGCGATGAAGAAGCACAACAGATAAGGGAACTTTATAATAGACGCGCACAAGCCTTCACAAAAGGTTTAAGAGCTATGGGGTATGAGGTATTAGAGCCATTGGCAACTTTATACTTGTGGGTAAAGGTTCCGGGTAATTATAAGTCAATGGATTTTTGTACTAAGGTTCTTGATGAGGCCGATATTGTAATAACTCCTGGCATAGGATTTGGTCTATCGGGAGATAAGTATTTCCGAATTGCTTTAACGGTTGAAGAGGAAATCATACCAAAAGCATTGGAACGCCTAAAAAAAGTAAAGTTATAAACTTTATGGCAATTGTTTATTTGTCATTAGGTTCAAATATGGGCGATAGAATGGCGAATCTTAAAGTTGCTTTGAATTTACTTGAAAATAAAGGCTTGAAAATAGTTAAAAAGTCAGGCGTTTTTGAAACAGAACCTGTAGGTATGAAAGAACAGCATGATTTTTACAATATGTGCGTGGAGGCAGAGCTAAATATGCCGGCTGAAGCGCTTTTAACCATAATAAATATGACAGAATTTGAAATGGGTAGGACAAAACAGGAACACTGGGGACCCCGTATTATAGATATTGACATATTGTTTTATAGTAATATAATAATTTACAGTTTGGAACTTATGGTTCCACACCCAGAAATTGAGAAAAGAAAGTTTGTACTTGAGCCTTTATCGGAGATAGCAAGCGGTTTTAAGCACCCTGTAAATGGTTTAACGATAAAAGAGCTTTTAAATAAAGGCGATTTTAAGGAACACACGCAACGCATAGGAGAACTTTCGTGAGAGATTTTCATTACATAGCCATAGAGGGTGTGCTTGGAGTTGGCAAAACAACCTTTGCCAAAAAATTATCCGAGGATTTACAGGCAAAACTTATCATGGAAGAAGTAGACAATAACCCTTTTTTAGAAAAATTCTACAAAGATATGAACACCTATGCGCTACAAACTCAACTTACTTTTCTTTTAAACCGGACTATGCAGCAGGAACCTCTAAAACAACTTGATCTTTTTTCGAATAAAATAGTGGCAGATTATCTTATAGAAAAAGACCGCATATTTGCTTACATAACTCTTGGTAAAAACGAATTGAGCTTATATGAAAAAATATACGGGGCAGTCGTTAATGAGGCGCAGTTATTAAAACCTGACCTTGTAATTTATTTGCAGGCATCTATAGATGTGCTTATGGAAAGAATTAAAAGGCGTGGTAGAAACTTCGAAAAAAGTATTTCTAAAGATTATCTTTATAACTTATCTCAAGCATACAATTATTTCTTCTCAAATTACACAGCAGGTCCACTGGCGATAGTAAATACGGATGAAGTGGATTTTGTAAATGACAAAAAGGCCTACAAAATGATAAAGGATTTTGTTCTCAATATAAAGGGCGGCATTAATTATTATACTCCGAGAGTGGGAAAGTAAGTTGTATACAGCTCCGCAAATCACCAGGTTAAAATCAAAAACTAAAATAGTTATGCTCACTGCCTATGATTATCTTATGGCTTCATATCTCGAAAAAACAGGAGTGGATATAATATTAGTAGGCGACTCTCTCGGTATGGTGTTTTTAGGTTATAAAGATACTCTTGAAGTCACTGTCGAAGATGTCATATATCATGTTAAAGCAGTTAAAAGAGGCGCTACTCACACTATGATTGTTGCGGATATGCCTTTTATGTCGTATCAAGAATCAGTAAGAGTGGCAATCAAAAATGCAGGACAATTAATGAAAGTATCTGGCGCTTCGGCTGTAAAGCTTGAAGGAGGAACTGAAATCTGCCCACAGATAAAAGCGTTGGTGAAAATAGGCATACCTGTTATGGGACATATAGGTCTTCAACCTCAGTCAGTTAATCTTTATGGGGGCTATCCTGTTCAGGGTGTTAATGAAAAAGATATTGAAAGGCTTATTGTTGAAGCAAAGGCACTGGAAAAAGCTGGTGTGTTTGCACTTGTAGTAGAAAAAGTGCTTTCAAAAACAACGGCTTTGATAACTGCCGCTGTTAAAATACCTGTTATAGGCATTGGTTCAGGTCCGCATTGTGACGGACAAGTACTTGTGACACAAGATTTACTCGGGGCTTTTGAGGATTTCACTCCTAAATTTGTAAAAAAATATGCTAATGTTGCAGGTCATTCGACTAAAGCACTCAAAAACTTCATATCAGATGTAAGAAGTAAAAAATTTCCAAGCAAAAAATACTTTTATTAAGCAGGAATGATATGAAAATAATAAATGATATAAATGAAATGCACGAATATATAGCCAAACTAAACAAAAGAGGACATACCATAGGATTTGTACCAACTATGGGGGCTTTGCACGAAGGGCATATGTCTCTTGTAGATAAGGCAGCAAGCGAAAATAAAAAAGTCATCATGAGTATTTTTGTTAATCCTACGCAGTTTGGTCCAAATGAAGATTTTGATAAATACCCAAGACCATTAAAGAAAGATTTAAAAATGTTGAAGCTCTCAGGTAAGCTTTGCTGCGTATTTACTCCTGAAAAAGATAAAATGTACACACAGGATGCGGCCACTTTCGTAACTGTGGAAAATGAAATGACTGATATTCTTTGTGGTGGGTCACGGCCAGGACATTTTAAGGGAGTGACCACAATAGTTGCTAAATTATTGAATATAGTTAAACCAGATAGGCTTTATCTTGGTCAGAAAGATGCTCAGCAAGCTATCATAGTAAAGAAAATGGTTAATGACTTGCACTATAAAACCCAAGTAGTTATATGTCCAATTTTTAGGGAAAAAGATGGACTGGCTATGAGCTCAAGAAATACCTATTTAACACCAGAACAACGCGATAGCGCACCAGTATTATATAAATCATTGCAGATGGCAGAAAGTATGATAGAATTAGGCGAAAGAACATCAGAGACCATAAAAAAAGAGATGAAACGCAAGATTAAAGAAGCAGGCGTAGAGATAGAGTATATAGAAATAGTTGATTCTGAGAGTTTAGCTCCACTGGATAAGATTGTAGGTAGCGTTTTGATAGCAGCCGCAATCATAGTAGGTGAAACAAGGTTAATAGATAATACGATTATTAAAATTTGATTAACAAAAATATTTTACGGAGGTAACAATGCTTGTAGAAATGCTTAAATCTAAGATTCACAGAGCAACACTCACTGATAAACACCTGGAATATGAAGGTTCTATCACCATAGACGAAACGCTCATGTTAGCGGCTGATATATGCGAAAATGAGAAAGTACATGTTCTAAATATCAATAATGGTTTAAGATTTGAGACCTATGTGATAAAAGGCAAAAAGAACTCTGGCAGTATATGCGTTAATGGGGCAGCGGCACGACTCGCAGAAAAAAATGATGTAATTATAATTGCTTCTTACGGACTAATTGAAGCAGATAAAAGAACTGCTTTCAAGCCAACCATCGTAAAAGTAAATGCTTCAAATAAGATAATAAAATAAAACGCGGCGAGGTTTAAATGGAAATCAAAATCAAAAAGCTCGGTATTATAGGTTGTGGTGCCATAGGAAATGATATTGCCGAAGCCGTGGATAAAGGCAATATAAATGTTGTTCTTTTTGCTTGCTGTGATAAAGATAAAAATAAATACGATCTAATGTTGTCAAAACTCAAACGAGTGAATCCAGTATATATGGATGCTGAAGAAATAATGAAAAATTGCGATTTAGTAGTAGAATGTGCACACAAAGATGCTGTAACTGATGTTTTCAAACTGGCAATTAAATACGGAAGAGATATTATGTTTTTAAGTGCAGGTGGAGTTTTGGAAAATACTGATCTTGTTGAAGAAGCCAGGCAAAAAAAAATTAATGTATATGTGCCTTCTGGAGCCGTGGTAGGAATAGATGGACTGGATGCAGCAAAATATTCAGGTTTAAGGAAAGTTACTTTAATAACAAGAAAACCACCTATGGCTTTTAAAGGTGTTAAGTCCCTGATAGACAAAGGAATAAAAGTAGATGAGATAAAGACGGAAACTACGGTATATGAGGGTAGTGCCAAGGATGCAGTAAAGGACTTCCCGCAAAATATAAATATAGCAGCTACTTTAAGCTTAGCTGGAGTAGGATCAGAACAAACGCTTGTGAAAATTATTATTGATCCATTTATAACGAATAATATTCACGAAATAATAGTAGAAGGGGATTTTGGCAGGTTTAGAGCGATAACTGAAAATTTACCTTCGCCAAATAATCCGAAAACAAGCTACTTAACTTCTTTGTCGGCTATAGTATTGATTAAAAAAATTGTGGAACCGATACATATAGGCACCTAAACGATGAAAGTTTCATATATATTTTCACAGTAACACCTTTCTTATAAGGGTGGAGGTGACTTTATTACAATTCTTGATTTTTTCAAAAAACTCAGCATAAATACAAATATTATACTAAACTTCATAGTCTTTATACTTCTCGTGGCCTTTGTTGTCACATTTGTCACAGCAAGACAAAACAGACAGCAATCACTATTAAATTCAGAATTTGTAAATGTTTCTCAAATAATTGACGGTCAGTACTTTTCGAAAGTAATAGAAGGCACAAAATCCATTGCGGCAAATTCCAATATAGTTAAACTTTGTTTAGATAATGGTCCATATGATTATATTTCTGCCGTTTCGGTCCAAAACTTTGTAAAGAATATCATGGGGGCTTCAGTAGTTTATGTTATGAACAAACAAGGCGTAGTTTTGTCATCAACTAAGCTAACTACTAAACCGAATACTTTAACAAGGCAAAATTACAAATTTAGGCCATATTTTATAAATTCTATGAAGGGAGAGCAGTATATATATGGAGCTCTTGGAGTTACCACTCATGAGCGAGGAATATACTTTTCTTTTCCTGTAAGAAACCCTAAAAATAGCAGTATCATAGGTGTAGTTGTAATAAAAATGGGATTAGAGTTAATTGATGAAGTGTTAAGTAATATAAAGTACAGAACTGCGATTGTTTCTCCTGAGGGGATAGTGTTTTCCTCCAATTATAAGGAATGGTTATTGAAGTCCATATACCATATAAGCGAAAGCACACAGGCAGAGTTACAAGCTACAAGGCAGTATGCAGGTATGCCTATAACTGAAATTCGAAGTTTAAATCACTTTTTGAGCGATACTGAAATCATAGATAATAAGGATTACCGTGTGGCATCATATCCATTTTATCTGTATGAGTGGAAGATTATTATGATAGATGAGTATAGCAATATATTTAGTTTAAAAGGAATGCAGCGTGGGGCATTAGTATTTATAGTATTATTTGTGATTTCAATAATCTTTATAATTGGTCTTATATATCTTAATAAGCATAGTACTACAAGCTTAAAACACTATAAAACAAATTATATGGAGATATTTGAATCAGTAAATGATGCAATTATTATATATAATGCAACAAACGGCAAAGTACTTGATATGAATAAACTGGCATATGAAATGTATGGCTATACTAAAGAAAAATTTATAAGTCTTGACTATATTGCTACATGGTCTGCAGACGAATCAAATAAAAATATAGCACTTGAATATATGAAAAAAACTCTTCTTGAAGGCCCACAAATCTTCCAGTTGAAAATAAAAAACAAAAAAGGTGATACTTTTTGGGTAGAAATTAACCTTAAAAAAGCTGTAATTACCGGGCAAAAGGTTGTACTTGCGGTGGTCAGGGATATAGATAAAAGAAAAGCTGACGAATTAACTATGCAAAAACTTTTAAGTGAACTTAAAAGGTCAAATAATGAACTTCAGGAGTTTGCTTATGTAGCATCTCATGATTTAAAAGAACCCCTGCGCATGATATCCAGTTATGTGCAGCTCTTAGCCAAAAGATATAACGGAAAACTCGATAAAGATGCTGATGATTATATTACATTTGCTACAGATGGGGCAAAACAAATGCAAAGATTAATAGAAGATATGCTTTTATATTCCAGAGCAGGAAATAAAGCCCTTGAAACTGTAAATGTTGACACCAATACAGTGATAGAGAGAGTTAAAACAAACCTAATGTTCAAGCTAAATGAAAATAAGGGTACAATAATATATAGCAAGCTACCTATTATTAATACAAATATTACTCAGACAGAACAACTTTTTATGAACTTAATATCAAACTCCCTTAAATTTCACAGCAAAGATAGATCTCCAATTATTGAAATTTCAGCAGAAAGACAAGCAGATATGTGGTTGTTTAAGATAAAAGATAATGGCATAGGTATAGATATTAAATATTTCGAAAAGATATTTGTAATATTTGAAAAGCTTCACACAAAAGAAGAATATGAAGGTACTGGCATCGGATTGTCTATATGTAAAAAAATCGTTGAGCTTTACGGTGGTAAAATATGGCTGGAATCTGAATTAGGCAAAGGAACTACTATGTTATTTACCTTGCCAGCTATTAACTAATAAACATTTCTTTCTGTCATATTCGCATTAATTCAAAATACTACCCTAACCTAATAACTCCTTATAATAGCCAAAAATATTATTCCTTTAATATATAGGTAAAACCACGCTATACAAGTCGAAATATGAGTCAGTTCTTGACAGGAAGTTTATTTAGATTTAAAATATTATCTTGCCTTATTAGGCAAAGTTGACATTTTTTAAAGGAGCATATCGTGGCTGATAAAATTGTAATAAAAGGTGCCAGAGAACATAACTTAAAAAATATAGATATAACTATACCTCGCGACAAGCTGGTAGTTATAACTGGTGTTTCAGGTTCGGGTAAATCATCACTGGCTTTTGATACCATATACGCAGAAGGACAGCGTAGATATGTGGAATCACTTTCGGCTTATGCCAGACAGTTTTTAGGTCAAATGCAGAAGCCAGATGTGGATACTATAGACGGCCTTTCCCCAGCCATTGCCATAGAGCAAAAAAGTGCAGGTAGTAATCCCAGATCAACCGTAGGTACCATTACAGAAATCTATGATTATTTTCGGCTTTTGTGGGCGAGAATCGGAGTCCCATATTGTCCAAATGATGGTACTCAGATTGTATCTCAGACAGTTCAGCAGATTACTGATAAGGTCTTAGAAACAGGAGAAGGTACAAAAATTCTAATTTTGGCACCAGTGATACAGGGAAGAAAAGGCGAATATACTAAGCTATTTGAAAACATAAAAAAAGAAGGTTTTTTAAGGATTAGATTAGACGGCGAGATAAAATCAATAGAAGACAAGTTAAATATTGAAAAAAACAAAAAACACACAGTAGAAATAGTGGTTGACCGGCTTGTGGTTTCAAAAGCAGATAAGAAAAGGATAAGTCAATCGGTAGAATTAGCTGTAAAAATAGGTGAAGGCGTTATGATACTGCATGACATGCATAAAAAGACTGATACTATATTTTCTGAAAAGCTTGCTTGTCCTAAATGTTCTTTTTCCATGACCAAACTTGAACCCAGAGGTTTTTCTTTCAATAGTCCTTTTGGAGCCTGTCCTGAATGTACAGGAATAGGAAGTAGGGTAGAAGTGGATGAAAACTTAGTAATAAACGAAGAGTTATCAATTACAGAAGGAGCTTTGAAACCTTGGGGCAATCATGATGGCTATTACTGGCACTTGGTCTCAGGTCTGGCTGAGCATTTTAAGTTCAGCTTGCAGACACCTTTTAAAAAGCTTCCTGATAAGATAAAAAAAATAATACTTCATGGCACTGATGAAAAGATAAAGTATGAATACAAAAACTATACAACGGATTGGAAGCATTCCGGTGTTTTTGAAGGTTTAATACCATTTCTTGATAGGCGTTATAGGGGAACAGAAGCAGAGAGAGTTAGAGACGATATATTCAATAAATATATGTTAGAAAAAGAATGTAGTGCTTGTCATGGCATGAGATTAAAGCCAGAATCAATAGCAGTTAAGGTTGGTGGCTTAACAATCATAGAAGCAACGCGTATGTCTATTGAAAAGTCCTATGAGTATTTCTCGAAACTTCAATTATCTAAAAAAGATGAAATGATTTCAAAGCAAATACTAAAAGAAATTCGAGGACGACTATTATTTTTGCTTAATGTGGGTTTAAGTTATCTAACTTTGGATAGACGATCAGGTTCTTTGTCGGGAGGAGAATTTCAAAGAATACATTTGGCTACTCAAATTGGCGTTGGACTTGTCGGCGTTTTATACATATTAGACGAGCCAAGTATAGGACTGCACCAAAGAGATAATGAAAAATTATTAGCCACACTTCATAAATTACGAGACCTTGGAAATACAGTTATAGTGGTAGAGCACGATGAAGAGACCATCATCAATGCTGATTTTATAGTGGATGTAGGACCTGGACCTGGTGTTCATGGCGGTGAAATTGTATATGCTGGGGCTCTTGAAGGACTGCTTAAACACAAAACATCTCTCACAGCAAAGTATCTCAATAATAAAACCAAAATAACAATTGAAAAAGCCACAAAAAGAAACAGAGATAAGTTTATTGAGTTGAAAGGCGTAACCACTAATAACTTGAAAAATATTAATGTAAAGTTTCCGCTTGGTAATTTCATTTGTATAACAGGTGTTTCGGGTTCAGGTAAGTCATCTTTAATAGCAGAAACTCTTTATCCAGGGCTCATGTACGAGGTTTATAGAGGCGGCATAAAACCTGGTGGGTATAAAGAAATAGCAGGATGGCAGCAGATAGATAAAATCATAGAG
>JBAXIL010000040.1:0-15881 GCA_037138355.1 bacterium | reverse complement strand
ATGATAAAACTTTTTGCGGATTGGATGACTTATGGAGTATTTAAAATTAGTAAGGATACTATATTGGCAGGTGCAGTAAATTTTTTTATTTATGACACCATAAAGATATTTCTACTTTTAATTATTATTATTTTTATAGTGTCATTAATACGAAGCTTCTTTTCTCCAGAAAAAACAAGAGCCATGCTTACTGGCAAAGGAAAATATACTGGTAATGTTTTGGCATCATTACTTGGTGTAGTAACGCCATTTTGTTCTTGTAGTGCAGTGCCTTTGTTTTTGGGCTTTGTAGAAGCCGGAATACCTCTTGGTGTTACTTTTTCTTTTCTTGTGGCATCGCCTATGATAAATGAAGTAGCACTTATAATGCTTTGGGGTATGTTCGGTTGGAAGATTGCAATATTATACATTGGGAGTGGTTTAGCTATTGCTATATTTTCAGGTATAATTATTGGGCAAATGAAAGTAGACAATCTTATTGAAACTTTTGTATTTAAGGCAAAAGCATCTGGGACATCAATAATTGAAGGAATGACATTTAAAGATAGAGTATCTTATGCAGTAGATTACACGTTGGATATCTTAAAAGGGATTTGGCCATATGTAGTAATAGGTATAGGCCTTGGGGCATGGATACACGGGTATGTGCCGCAAGATTTCCTTGCCAAGTATGCTGGCGCGGATAAATGGTATGCAGTACCACTGGCTGTTTTGTTGGGAGTTCCTTTATACTCAAATGCGGCAGGTGTAATACCACTTGTAAGTGTACTAACTGAAAAGGGTGTGGCAATAGGTACGGCACTTGCTTTTATGATGTCTGTTACAGCATTGTCGCTACCAGAGTTTATGATATTAAAAAAAGTTATGAAAATAAAGCTTATTTTAATTTTTGCAGGAGTAGTTGCTACTGGAATTATCTTCACAGGTTACATATTCAACATATTAATTAAATAACGGAGGTATTATATGAAAATTGAAGTGTTAGGGACTGGCTGTCCTAAGTGTAAAAAACTTTTGGAACATACAGAAAAAGCGGTTAAAGAAAGTAAAGTAAAAGCACAGATAGTAAAAATAGAAGATATTGAACAAATAATAGGGTATGGAGTTATGTCAACTCCAGCACTGGTGATTGACGGAGTTATTAAATCGTCTGGAAGATTGCCTTCAGCGGAAGAGATAGCAACCTGGTTTAAAAACTAAATAGATAAGGTGAAAAATGAAAAAACAACTTTCAATTACAGATAGGTTTTTAACGCTTTGGATTTTTATGGCAATAGGACTTGGTGTTGCTATAGGAAATTTTTGGCCGCAAGCATCGGACTTCATAAGCAAATTCAATATTGGAACAACATCAATTCCAATTGCGATAGGATTAATCCTCATGATGTATTCGCCTTTGGCTAAAGTTAAGTATGAAAAAATGGGAGAAGTATTTCAAAATAAAAAACTTCTTACATTTTCTTTGATTCAAAACTGGGTTGTTGGTCCTGTAGTAATGTTTATACTTGCTGTTGTTTTTTTAAGACATCAGCCAGAATATATGGTCGGAGTAATTTTAGTTGGACTTGCACGCTGTATAGCCATGGTGGTTGTATGGAATGATTTGGCAGAAGGTGATAGGGAGCTTGGGGTAGGACTTGTTTCTTTTAATGCTGTTACACAAATGCTATTTTATGCAGTTTATATATGGTTTTTTATCACTTTTCTTTTAAATGTATTTGGTTTAGTTAAGGGGATAAATGTCTCAATATCAATACTGGAAGCCGTAAAGACAGTGTTGATTTATCTTGGAATACCGTTTTTTGCTGGCATGTTGTCGCGCAATATATTGACCAAGGTCAAAGGAACAAAGTGGTATGAAGAAAAGTTTATACCAGCAGTTAGTCCTATAACTTTAGTAGCCCTTTTATTTACAATCATTGTTATGTTTACACTTAAAGGCGCTTACATAGTCAAATCTCCTTTGGATGTTGTGCTGGTAGGAATACCCCTTACGGTATATTTTTTACTAATGTGGTTTGGAACATTTTTCATTGCGAAAAAACTCGGAGCAAATTACAAACAAAGTGTTGCTGTTTCTTTTACAGCCGCAAGCAATGATTTTGAACTTGCGATTGCTGTGGCAATAGCGATTTTTGGTATTAGTTCAGGGCAAGCATTTGCCACAGTTATAGGACCATTAGTTGAGGTTCCTATTATGATATTGTTGGTGAATGCTGCTTTTAAATTGAAAGGCACATTCAAAAAATAATGTTTTTTAGTAATAGAAAAAAAGTTTTTTACATACAATATCCGTAGAGATGGGGCTTGCCCCCATCTCTCTTTTCATAATAATAGTGATATTGTATCTACCGTTATTCCATCCTTTACACAAACTCCTTAAAAAGTTATAATCTTAAAGCTTTAACACGCGATTAGTTTCGTGTGATTTTAATTATTTGGAGTTTGCATGGATTACACGGAAGAGATAAAAAAAAGACGAACATTTGCAATTATAAGCCATCCTGATGCTGGCAAAACTACGCTGACGGAGAAGTTTCTATTATTTGCTGGTGCCATACAGATAGCCGGAGCAGTTAAATCAAATAAAATAAAGAAAACAACTATATCAGATTTTATGGAAATAGAGCGCCAACGCGGTATATCTGTTGCTTCTGCTGTTATGAGCTTTGAATACCGCAATCTAAAGATTAACCTGCTTGATACGCCAGGTCACAAGGATTTTGCAGAAGATACTTATCGTACCCTAACTGTAGTTGATAGCGTAATATTGGTGGTTGATTCTGTAAAAGGTGTAGAAGAACAGACAGAAAAGCTTATGAATGTGTGTAGAATGAGAAATACGCCTGTAATTATATTTGTAAACAAAATGGACCGAGAGGGTGGAAATCCTTTTGACCTTCTTGATGAACTTGAAAAAAAGCTTGATATAAAAGTTAGACCTTTAAGTTGGCCTATTAGTCGCGGCGCAAGTTTTAAGGGTGTATATAATCTGTATGATAAAAATTTGCACTTATTTAAAACCCAGCAGAAATTGTCTGACATACAGGCAGTTTCAATTACTGACTTGAAAAGTGCTTCGCTTGATGAGTATGTTGGAAATGAAAATGCAAATCAACTCAGAGAAGATATTAATCTATTAGATGGGGTATATGGGAAATTTGAAAAAGAAAAATATTTATCTGGAGAAACTGCTCCGGTGTTTTTCGGAAGCGCTGTAAATAACTTTGGCGTAAAAGAGCTACTTGATGCTTTTGTAGAAGTTGCACCTACTCCAGGACCCATGATGACGGATATAAGAATTGTAAAACCTGAAGAGGATACATTTTCAGGATTTGTTTTTAAAATTCACGCCAACCTTGATCCGCGGCATCGTGATCGTATTGCTTTTTTTCGCGTGTGTTCCGGTAAGTTTGAAAGAAATAAGTTTTATAAACATGTGCGGTTAGATTCAGAAGTTCGTTTCCCAAATCCAGCATCATTTATGGGACAGAAAAAAGAAGTAATTGATGAGGCATATCCTGGGGATGTTATAGGTTTATATGACCGCGAGAACTTTAAGATAGGAGATACATTAACCGAAGGCGAAAAAATGGTATTTAAAGGTATTCCAAGCTTTTCTCCTGAAGTTTTCAAAGAACTCATACATACTTCCATGAAAGCCAAGCAACTTGAAAAAGGCATAAAAATGTTGACAGATGAAGGTGTTGCGCAGTTGTTTTTAATGGCACAAAGTGGCCGCAAGATAGTTGGTACTGTCGGTTTACTGCAGTTTGAAGTCATACTCTACCGTTTACAGCATGAATATGGTGCAGAATGCCGTTTTGAACCTATCAATTTCTTTAAGGCCTGTTGGTTGACTACTACAAATCAGGCAAAATTAGATGAGTTTTGTAAATATAAAGCAGACCGTGTAGGTCGCGATAAAGATGATAATATAGTGTTTTTTGCTGAGTCAGAGTGGATGCTTCATCATTATATAGAACAGAATCCTGAAATAGGTTTTCACTTTACTTCTGAATTTAAAAACGATACCAAGGAATAAAATGTTTTTAGTGTATTAAATAATAGTTCCATTCTTTAAATCATTTAGTGATGTGTCGTGCTGGTTGTAGCGGCTGTATATCTTTGTGAAGGTTGTATGTGAGAAAATCCACGCAAAAAGTTTTACTTTGCATAACAAGTTCAGCAACCAATAACCTATATAATAAAATGTTAAAGTATATGTAATAGATAAAAGCATGGCAGGCAAACTTGTTTTAAAAACACCATACAATGATGCTATTTTAACTGGAATAAAACCAAGTGCCCCATAAAAAATCCAATACAATAATAAAATATATGAATGGCCTGCTTGTATTGATTTCTTTGGGCAGTAAGCTATGCATCGTTCACAACTCTCACAAGAAAAAGTCCAGTAAGGTTTTTTGTTCTTATTACCAAGCATATTAATCGCGCCAAAAGGGCAGTATGTTGCGCATATGCCGCAGCTATTGCATGTTTCATCTGCAAACATTATTTTGGTGAGCATCAGTCTTGCAAATATCAAATACATAAAACTGACCTGAAGAAGTAGTATGCCCATAATCCACGAAGGAATACTTTTATAAACTCTCTGTTCTGAACTTATTTTTGATATGAATAACTTTAACTCTTTTTTGGTTTTGTCATAGAAATATTCTGCGTGTTCTTTATTCATACCCCAGTGAACAGCGAGCCAGTTGGATGGCATATCCATACCAGAAAATCCGCGCACATCATAACCTTTGAACATGAGTATAAGTGCTATTAGAAGACAGGCAGTTCCTTCCATTCCTGGCAATGGAAAAGGGTAAAAAGCGCCAGCTCTTGTAGCAATAATAATTATAGGAGTACTTTTTGAATTAGGCATAGATAAAGCAAATTTAAATACTGCCCAAGGAGCTGTAAAAGCATGTGTTGGAAAGAAGAGACCGAGTAAGTTTTGTGTTGAAGCTTGGTGTGTCATTAAATCTGCTTTTTCAAATGGAATAATTTTTGTTTTATCTATTGCATTGAGTTCTTGAGCGGCCCAAACAGCCGTTCTGAAAGAATTACCAGTTCCCGACATATAGTAGAAAGTCGCTGATTTATACGCTTGAATGTTCGTCATTTCTAAATTTTATCAAAAAAAACCATAAAAATAAAGCCAAAACTGATGTTTTTTTCTGCTTTACAATATTCAAAAAACCCATTATAATTAAAGAACTTATAGAAATACAATATGATTAATATTGAAATATAAATTCATGCTGTGCGGGTGTAGTTCAGTGGCAGAATACGTGCTTCCCAAGCATGAGACGTGGGTCCGATTCCCATCACCCGCTCCAGAATTTTGCTATACAAAATTCTGAGAGAGTAGATAGGTGAGAGTGGATAGTAGAAGAAAAAAAAGGTACTTGTAGGGACAGCGCTCCGGCGCTGTCCGCACGAAGTTAATAAATGGAATTTACATGAAACTACCGAGGTTGGCTTAATCGCTGACCCACATACTATATGATTGGAGATTTCTCAATTGGCAATAACTGAAAAATGGGCCGACATGCACATACATTCAACCAAGTCGGATGGCTCAAATACTGTTGAGCAAATTTTTGAGCATGCAAAACGCGAAGGGATATCTGCTATCGCCATAACCGACCATGATACTGTGGCGGCGGAACTTGAAGCCAATATCCTGAAAAAACAATATGATATAGATTTTGTAACTGGGGTCGAACTATCGGCTGTTTACGAAAAACGGGAAGTTCATATCATAGGACTTTATGTTAATTCTGGAAGTAAAAATTTCCAGGAAAAACTTTCGTATTTTCAGAAACGCAGAGCGGAACGCGCAGAAAAAATAATAAAAAAACTTCGCGAGCAAGGTCTTAAAATACAATATGATGAATTATATGAGATAACTGAAAATATGAATAATGCGGGAAGGTTACATATAGCAAAGCTTCTCGTGAAAAAGAATTTTGCATTAAGTATAAAAGATGCGTTTAATAAATTTCTTGCAGAAGGCAGACCTGCCTATATGGAAAAGGCAAAGCTCACAGTCGGTGAAGCAGTAGCACTTATAAAAGAAGCAAAAGGAATTTCCATACTTGCACACCCTGTTTTACTTGGTATGGATAAAATGATTGAGGTTTGGAAAAATGAAGGTCTAAACGGAATTGAAGCTTTTCATCCAGACCATAGCTATGAAGATATGTCCAGATATTTGGATATTGCAAATAAACTTGATTTGCTTGTCTCTGGTGGTTCTGATTGCCACGGAAGTGGTAAAGATCATACGCGTATAGGAAAGATAAAACTGCCGTACCAATACTACGAACAGTTAAAAAAATTTCAAATGGAAAGAAATGGAGCCAAAGTATGAGCGAAAATAATGAAACCCCTGAAATACCATTAACCCCAGAACAGCATGCGGCAAAAGAGTCTGAAGTTATTAAAAGTAAGAAAGATAATCTAATATTTCTAAAAGAACATGGCATACAGCCATATGGGTATGAGTTTAAAAGAACTGGACTTGTAGAACAAGTGAAAGAAAGAAACTCAGCCGTAGTTGAAGGAACGGAAGGGACAATTCAAGAAAGTATTGCTGGAAGATTAGTCAGTATTAGAGAACACGGCAAATCGACATTTGCAAATGTAAAAGATTTTTCTGGCTCCATGCAAATTTATATAAAGAAAGATGTAGTAGGGGATGAAATGTATAGCTTGTTTAAAAAGTTTGATATAGGAGATATCGTTGGCATAACTGGTGCGGTATTTAAAACCAGAACTGGTGAGCTAACTGTGAAGGCAGCAAAAATAGAACTACTTACCAAATCGTTATTACCTATGCCAGAGAAGTTTCATGGTTTAAAAGATAAGGAAATAAGGTACAGAAAGCGTTACCTTGATTTGATCGCCAATGATGAAGTTAGAAAAACATTTGAAATAAGAACGAGAATAACAAAAGAAATACGAAACTACTTAGATGCGAAGGGTTTTCTGGAAGTTGAAACACCTATGATGCACACCATACCTGGCGGAGCAAAAGCAAAACCTTTTATGACACATCATAATGCACTTGATATGGAGCTCTTTATGAGAATTGCTCCAGAACTATATTTGAAAAGACTTATAGTGGGCGGCTTTGAAAAAGTGTACGAGATAAATAGAAATTTTAGAAATGAAGGGCTGTCAATAAAACACAATCCTGAGTTTACTATGCTTGAGCTGTATGAAGCGTATACAGATTATAAGGGTGTAATGCAAATGTGTGAAGATATTATGGTTCATTTGGCAGATACTATACTCGGTACCAGAGTGTTTGAGTATCAGGGAGAAAAAATTGATATGTCTCCACCATGGAAAAAAATATCAATGACCGGTTCCATAAAAGAATATGCAAATATAGATGTGGACAAGATGAGTGATGCGGAGATTATAGAAATGCTGAAGAAAAAGGAAATACAAATAAGAGCGGGTATCACCAGAGGCGAACTCGTTACTTGTTTGTTTGATGAGTTTGTAGAAGCAAAACTCATACAACCGGTTTTCATAACTGATTTTCCAGTAGAAGTATCTCCGCTATCAAAAGTAAACAGAACAAATCCTGCAATAGTAGAAAGGTTTGAACCTTACATATTTGGAAGAGAAATAGGAAACGGCTTTTCTGAATTAAATGATGCCGAAGATCAGGAAGCGCGTTTTAGGGCACAGATAGACATGGACACACATGGAGAAGTAGCAAAAACAATAGATGAAGATTATGTGGAAGCACTCAAATACGGTATGCCACCAGCAGGCGGACTTGGTATGGGTATAGATAGAATTGTTATGTTTTTTACAAACGCAGCATCTATAAGGGATGTAATTTTATTTCCACTAATGAGGGGAAAGTAGATAAAGGCAGATATAAATTGCAAGTTTGGAGATATGAGTTTGGAGTTTTAAGTTTAAAGATACAAGTTTAGAGTTTTAAGATATCTTCAAACTCTAAACTTTAAACTTCCCAATCTGTATTAACAGGAGTTTTTTATGGCAAAAGCTTATGCGTTTTTCATTGGGCTTCGTTACCTAATGGCAAAAAAACAGGGGTTCATAAACATTATCAGCTTTATATCCGTAGCTGGCATTGCACTTGGTGTTACGGCTTTGATAGTGGTTATTTCAGTTATGAACGGTTTTCATGAGGATATACGCGACAAAATAGTAGGTTCAAATGCACATGTAATTGCCATGTCTTATTTCAAAGAAGGCATACCTGACTATAATTCAGTGGTTGATAAAATAAAAAATATTGAACATGTGAAAGCTGCCGCACCCTATTTTATGGCTCAAGCCATGGTAAAGTATGGCGATAAAGTTCAAGGTCTTGTCCTTTGGGGAGTAAATCCAGAAAGTATTTCAAAAGTAAATAAGCTCGGGGAAAACATAAAAAAGGGGAATTTAGATTCTATAACTAAAACATTACCAGACAATACCCGCGGAATAATACTTGGGAAGGAATTAATGAATATACTTGGAGCGGATTTAGGTGATGATGTTATTATCATATCTCCGGTTTTTTATAAAACGCCATCTGGCATGATGCCTAAAATGAATAAAATGAAAATAGTTGGGGTGTTTGAATCTGGAATGTATGACTCGGATACAACTTTTGCTTATGTCTCTATAGAAACAGCACAGAAACTTTTTGATAAGGGTACTGATACGGTGACAGGCATCGCGGTCAAAGCAGATGAGATTGAAAACTCTTCTATCATCGCTGCTGAGATAAAAAGAAAGTTCAAAAATATTTGGGCTCGCGATTGGATGTCGATGAATCAAAACTTATTTTCCGCTTTAAAAATTGAAAAACTTGCCATGTTTATTATTTTGATTCTTATTGTGCTTGTAGCGGCTTTTAATATCGCGAGTACTCTTATAATGGTGGTTATGCGAAAGACAAAAGATATAGGAATTCTTAAATCAATGGGAGCAAATAATTCTGATATAAGAGCTATTTTTGTAATACAGGGACTCATGACTGGTATTTTAGGTTCGCTTATAGGTTTTGCGATTGGAGTGGCAATTTGTATATTTTTAAAGCAGCACCCGATTGCTATGCCAGGCGGTGGCAGCGTTTACTATATAGATAAGCTCGCTGTTTCGCTTAAGTTTAGGGAAGTTCTTATTATACCTTTAGTATCAATATTTATTTCTTTTCTTGCTACCCTATATCCTGCTTATCAGGCCTCCAAGCTTGACCCAGTGGAGGCGATAAGATATGAGTAGCATTTTAAATGCCAGAGATATAAGAAAAAGTTTTATTACAGGAAAAAATCAGTTGAATGTTTTGAAAGACATTAACCTCGAGATAAATCGTGGCGAACTAATAATGTTAATAGGAGCTTCTGGGGCTGGCAAAAGCACATTGCTTTCTATACTTGGCGGTCTTTCCCGTCCAACGCAGGGGAAAGTGCTTATATCCAATGAAGATATATATTCCTTAAATGATGATAAGTTAGCTGCTTTGCGTAATAGACGCTTAGGCTTTGTGTTCCAGTTTCATCATTTACTTCCTGAGTTTACTGCTTTAGAAAATGTGATGATACCTGCGTTTATGGCAGGGGCAGGCCGAAAAGTGGCTACAGAGAAGGCAAAAAAGATATTGATAACCATAGGTTTAGGTGGTAGATTGTTACACAGGCCGTCTGAATTATCAGGTGGAGAACAGCAGAGAGTGGCAATTGCCAGGGCATTAATTAATGACCCTGACATCGTTTTCGCAGATGAACCTACTGGCAATTTGGACAAGCACAATGCAGAAATCATACATAAAATTATACTTGATTTTAATAAAAGTTTTAAACAGACATTTGTGATAGTTACTCATAATGACGCCCTGACCGCTTACGGAAACAGGGTGATAGTAATAGATGATGGTTATATATCAAAAATAAAAAATGGAAAGCAGGAGCGCTGAAAATGATTATCAATTTAAACGGAAAATTAGTAGCCCAGGAACTCGCAGTGGTTTCGGTATTTGATCATGGTTTATTATATGGTGACGGTGTGTTTGAAGGTATTAGGGTTTATAGTAATAATATTTTTAAACTCGAAGAACATATAGAACGGCTCTATGATTCTGCTAAAGTAATAATGTTAAATATAAATATGTCAAAAGAAAAAATGATTGAAGAAACAGTTAAGACTGTTAAGGCCAACGGCCTTCCAGATGGGTATATACGACTTGTGGTTACCAGAGGTGTAGGAGATTTAGGTCTTGATCCAAGAAAATGTAAAGAATCTTTTTATTTTATTATAGTAGGAAAGATTACACTGTATCCAGAAGAACATTGTTTAAATGGTTTATCGATTACTACAGTGGCAGTAAGGCGTTCAGTTGCAGAAGCTTTGGACCCAAAGATAAAATCTCTAAATTATTTAAATAATATTATGGCAAAGATAGAAGCAGCAAATCATGGTTCGCCTGAAGCTATTATGATAAATCAACAGGGCTATGTGGCTGAAGCGACAGGAGACAATGTATTTATTATTAAAAAAGGAAAATTAATAACACCTGATTTATCTGCAGGTGTTTTAGATGGTATTACGCGTGATACAGTTATGGTGCTTGCGCGTGAAGCGGGTATTAAAGTTGAAGAAAAAATTATGACAAGATATGATCTATACACAGCAGATGAATGTTTTTTGACGGGCACGGCTGCTGAAGTAATACCTGTTGTGAAAATAGATGCCAGAATAATAGGGACAGGAAAACCTGGAACAATAACAAAGAAACTCCAGGATATGTTCCACGGTGTCACTAAGACAATAGGCGTTAAGGTAGTCTAAAACTAATTTCATAGTTCATAGCTCGTATTAAATATTTTATTTGGGCTATGGACTTCAAAGAGGTTCAAACATGTATGACAAATTCACAGACAGGGCAAAGAAAGTAATTGCTTTAGCCAAAGAAGAGGCACAAAGGTTAGGACATGATTATTTAGGAACAGAACATGTGCTTTTAGGTATCATTAAGGATGCTGGTGGGATTGCTGCGGCAGTGCTTGATTCTTTGAGCATAGATATTGATAAATTAAAAACAGAGATTGAAGATCGTTTGATTGAAACTACTGGCCCAACTATGATTGCTGGAGAAATTCCATTTATGCCGCAAACAAAAAAAGTTTTTGAACTCGCGGCAGAAGAATCTCAGACACTTGGTCATAATTATATTGGCACAGAACATTTATTGCTCGGACTATTAAAAGAAAGTGATGGAATAGCGGCGCGTGTTTTAATAGGCATGGGTATTAATTATCGCAAAGCAAAAGAAATGACTATATCTATACTCGGGACAAGTGCCCCAACTAAATATGCTGCACATCCTGGAGCTCGTACTACAACTCCAACTCTTGATAATTTTGGAAGAGATTTAACTGCTTTGGCTCGCGATAATAAGTTAGACCCTGTCATAGGAAGAAATGATGAGTTAGAAAGAGTGATTCAGATATTATCGAGAAGAACAAAAAATAATCCAGTATTGATAGGTGAGCCAGGAGTTGGAAAAACAGCTATAGTGGAAGGTCTCGCTCAAAAAATAATAAAAGGTGAAGTCCCTGAACTTTTATTAAATAGAAGAGTGGTGACTTTGGATTTGGCAGCGGTTGTAGCTGGAACAAAGTATAGAGGAGAGTTTGAAGAACGGTTGAAAACTATAATTAATGAAGTTCGTCACGCAGGTAATACGGTGATACTTTTCATAGATGAGATACACACCTTAGTTGGCGCAGGTGCAGCTGAAGGTTCCATAGATGCTTCCAATATGTTAAAACCTGCTTTATCGCGTGGAGAGTTTCAGTGTGTGGGTGCAACTACTCTTAATGAATATAGAAAACACATAGAAAAAGATGGCGCTTTAGAACGCAGATTTCAGCAGGTAAAAGTCAAAGCTCCTTCCGTGGATGAAACTATAGAAATCATAAAAGGATTGCGTGATAGATATGAGGCTCATCATAAAGTAAAAATATCAGATGAAGCCATAGAGGCAGCAGCAAAGCTTTCCGATAGATATATCACAGAAAGATTTTTACCTGACAAAGCAATTGATGTCATAGACGAGGCAGGCTCGCGAGCAAGGCTTTATGCGACAACCATTCCAGAAGATATAAGAGAAATAGACAAAGAAATTGCTCAGGTTGAGAAGGAACGCGCAGTTGTGGTAAATTCGCAGGAATACGAAAAAGCAGCTATTATGAGAGATAAGATAAATGAACTTCAGCGCAGACGCGATGAAGTTCGTAAAAAACATGAAAGCTCTAAAGTTAGAAAGACCCCTGTTGTAAAAGCGGATGATATCGCATATATAATATCTAAGCAGACAGGCATACCTCTTATAAAGCTTGAAGAAAAAGAATCAGAAAAATTAATGAAAATGGAAGACGAGTTTCACACGCGTGTAATAGGTCAGGACGAGGCGATAAAAGCTATTTCCCGCTCTATTCGCCGTTCGCGTTCGGGTATGTCTGATCCAAATAAACCTATAGGTACATTTATATTTTTAGGTCCTACTGGCGTCGGTAAAACAGAGGTTGCGAGGACATTAGCAAAAATATTATTTGAAGATAGAGAAGCTTTGATAAGGATAGATATGTCGGAATATATGGAAAAGTTTTCTGTTTCGCGTTTGGTGGGAGCGCCTCCAGGATATGTCGGTCACGAAGATGGCGGACAGTTGACTGAAAAAGTAAGACGCAGACCGTATTCGGTTGTGCTTTTTGACGAGATTGAAAAAGCCCACCCAGAAGTTTTTAATATATTGCTTCAGGTACTTGAAAGTGGAAGGCTGACTGATTCAGTTGGTAGGACTATAGATTTTAAAAATACGGTTATTATTATTACTTCAAATATTGGTTCAAAGTATGCAGAGCGCGGAAAATCGCTTGGGTTTAATAAAAGCGACGATGAGATACCTTATGAAAAAATGAAAGAAAGAGTTTTAGAAGAGGTTAAAAAGATAATGAACCCGGAGTTCATAAACAGAATAGATGAAATGATAGTGTTTCACTCTTTGACAAAGGAAGATTTGAGACGAGTAGTGGACATAATGATTTTTGATATAACCAAAAGGCTTAATGAAAAATTTATTAAATTAAAGCTTAGTGATGGGGCTAAGGATTTACTTATAGAGCATGGCTATGATCCCACCTATGGGGCAAGACCGCTACGCAGAGCAATACAAAAACTTCTTGAGGACCCACTTGCAGAAAAACTGCTTACAGGTTCACTTTCCGCCGACAAAGCTGTGGAAGTTGACAGGGATAAAGACCTCCTTGTTTTTTCTACAAAATAAAGCGTTGAGCTATTAATGTCTACTTTAAAAAAAATCATGTTAATACTTCTTGTTTTGATTATTGTGTTAACAGGACTTGCTGTATTTGCTTTAAAATCAGGTATTTTTACTGCAAAAGCGAGAAATTATGTAATATCACTAATTAAAAAAAATACAGGAAAAGATGTAAAAATCGGAAATATAGAACTTGGAATATATAATAATATAGTTGTTCATGATGTTTCTATGCCAGTAGCAGCCACTTTTGCAGAAAAAGGCGAGTTTGCTTCTATCAAAGCTGTAATAATAAGGTTCAATCTGCTTGACCTAATATATAGAAGAAAAGATATAAATAATACTTTATCCAGCATAATAATAGACAGCCCATTAATAAATGTAAAAAAAGAAAAAGGAACTTTCAATCTTATGGATTTTGTCTCCAGCTTTGTCATGCCTGCTTCTCCTAATCAAAATGAAAATGTGTTACTTCCAGTAAGTAAAGTCTTTATTGAAAAAGGTAAAATCATTTATGATGATAAAGATAATTCTTTTAGCTCTTATGTAGATGATTTTTCTGGAGAAATTGTGCTGAAAGAAAATCCCATGTTCCTTCGTGTGACACTTTCTGGTAGGACAAAAAATTCAAATAAAAAGAATTTTATGATAGATGTTGATTATTATATAGGAAGCTCAAGGTTTAGGGGAAATATTAAAATTTCTGATGCGTCTCTAAATGATTGGGGAGCGTATTTTATGCAACCTAAAGACTTCGCGATTAATAGTGGGGAGTTCTTTGTTGAGGCGGCAGTCTCAGGTACGGGAGTTTCCCCAGAACAAATAAAAGTATATGGTAATGGAGGAATAAAAAATGGAAACATTTTAATAAAAAATAATATATCTGTTACAGAAATAAATGGAAATCTTGAAATAGATAGTGATAAGCTTGCCATAAACAAAGCTTCTTTTAAAGTTTATGGAGGAAATGGAATTGTGGAAGGCTCGGCAAATGATGTTTTTGAAAATATGGATTTTAAGGCGAAAGCAGAAATAAATGGAATAAATCTTGGGGAAATTGATGCTAAAAATTTGAGTGGCACCGCAATGATACAGCTAAGTCTTTTCGGAAACAAAGTGAAACAACAGGGTGATCTTAGTATAGTGTTGCCTGAAGGTTTAGTACAAAAGACCCCTATTAAAGACCTAAATATTAATGCAGCATTAAAAGACAATATTATTAAACTTGAATCAGTTAAAGGACTTGTGGGAAGCAGCAACTTAAATGGTGGTGGCACAGTTGATTTTAATAAAGGCAGGGAAAACTATAATCTACATATATCGGCAGCAGGATTAGATATTAAAAACATAACTGGCAATAGAGAAATAAACGGTAATATGGACTTGTTACTTGAAGTGCAGGGTTCAATCGATAAACCTAAGCTATTTGGCGAAATAAAATCTATGAAAATTCAATATGGCGGAAATGATATAACTAATATTAATGCTAAAGTAAATGCAGATGGCAATGCAATAACATTAAACGGTTTTATGGAGTATAAAAATTATAAAAAATTGAATTTAACATCTGCTATAGATATTACTAATGAAAATATAAATATTTCTAATTTTAAACTGCAAAATGGAAAAGACCTTTTGATAAATGCAAAAGGCGGTGTGCTGATTAAAGATGGTTCTTTGAGTATTACTATCACTGCCAAAGATATAATGCTTTCTGATTTGGCTTTGAGTTTTTTAAAAGGTAAAAATATAGATGGTATGATAAGGGGAACAGTCCTTATTAAAGGTACAAAGGAAAAACCAGAGGCAGAAATGCGCTTAAGTATTCCAGAACTTAAAATAAGAGATGGTATTTACAAGGCTAAAGCTGCACTAATATATGCTGATAATATAATAACTCTAAACGATGTTAATTTTAATGATAATCTTAAGGGCTCGGGCAAAATATCTTTAATTAAGAAAATTTTTGATGTGAATTTTGATGTAAAATCCCTAAAAGGTGAGATTGTAAGTGAACTAATAGGGACTAAACTGCTTGATAATGGAGTGGTTAATGGAAAAATATTTGTAAAGAAAGAGGCTTCAGGTTATGGAGGTAACATTAATCTTGAAACCATTTACTCCATGGGGATATATACTGGCGCAAAAATTGATATATCTGGATTTGATAATGTGTTTACTATTAATCAATTAGATATTAGACAAAAAAAAGGTGCTTTTAAGTCAACTGGAAGTTTCTCTGTTAAAAATGATTCGGATATTAAATCTGTATTAAACGCAAAACTTGAAAATTATAGATTTAATGACATGTTAGAAGCCAATGCAGTCATTAAATATTCTTTGGAAGCTTTCTTGGGGGAGGCGCAGACTCCAGTTACGACTTCAAATATTTTGAAAGTTAAAAAAATATTGTTTAATGGCAAACCGCAGTCTGATCTTGAGGCAACATTAAAGACAGTTGGTAACAACATTCCTGAGCTAAAAATTAAGTGGGGTGATGGCTATGGGGTGCAGGCAAGCGTAGATGCTTCGCCTGAGGTGCCAGAGGTAC
>JBAXIL010000039.1:0-16612 GCA_037138355.1 bacterium | reverse complement strand
GTTACAAATACAGTGACTGACACAGTAACAGATACTGTTACAAATACAGTGACTGACACAGTAACAGATACTGTTACAAATACAGTGACTGGCACAGTGACTGATACAGTAACAGATACTTACACAGTTATAGACACCGTAACAAATACAGTAACGGATACAGTGACAGATACAGTAACAGACACGGTAATAGATACAATAACAAATACTGTAACGGACACGAATACCGAAACAGTTACAAATACAGTAACAGTTACAGTGACTGACACAGTGATCGACACGATTACAAACACAGTTACGGATACAATAACAGATACTTACACAGTAACAGTGACAAATATTGATACCAACACTGTAACAGATACTGTGACCGATACATTAACAGACACAGTTACTAAAACAGTTACAAACACAATTACAGATACAGTAACAGATATTTATACAGTAACTAATACAGAAACTGACACAGTGACTAACACAGTGACTGACACAGTAACTAATACAGAAACTGACACAGTAACTAATACAGAAACTGACACAGTGACTAACACAGTTACTAACATAATTACTGAAACTGTAACGGATACAACCATAAGCACTGTGACTGATACATTAACAAATACAGTTACAAACACTGTCACAAATACAGTTACAGCAATAGATACAGTAATAGAAACAAACACAGTAACTGAAACTATAACGACAACTGACACAGCCACTATAACAGCAACTGCAACGAATTTTAATCCTTTCCCTGGAGGAACAGATACTCCTACTATTACAGAAACAGCCACAGAAACTGTGACAGAAATTGCAACCCCAACAGCAACAATGACAGCTGAAGTAGAATGCACAAGTGATATGTACCTTAATAAAAACTTCTTTAATCCAGACAAAGGTGAAGATGTTACAATAATCTATTATATATGTAGTGAAATTTCAAGTGCAGTTCATGTTGATATATTTAACATTAGTGGTAGAAGAGTTAAAACATTACAAAATGTTTCCATGAACTCAAGTGTCAAATATCCTACCAAGTGGGATGGTAGGGCAGATGATGGAATGTATGTTACCAGAGGAATATATTTTGTGAAAATCAGTGCTGGCAATTATATGAAAATAGTAAAGGTTGGTGTAGTTAAATGAAAAAATATTTAGCAAAGGAGAAATATGAAAACATTTATTAGAAGAGTTTCTATAGTGATAGTTTTTATAATATCCTCGGTGAATATTTTTGCACTGGGCGGTGGTACCTCTAATGCTGATTTCTTAAAAATTGGAGTTGGTGGTAGACCGTCGGCAATGGGAGAGGCATACACAGGGGTAGCGGACGACGCAAATGGAGCATTTTGGAATCCAGCTGGTTTAACTGCAGTTGACCACATGACTGTATCTTTGATGTATTTGATTTGGTTTGCTGACACTTATTATACAACCGCGTCTGCAGTTATTCCAATGAATGCAGAGAATACATTGGGATTAAGTATATATTATTTAGGAGTACCAGCGTTTGATTCTACAAAAAATAGTAGTGGATTCTTTTCTGGTCTTGGAGAGGTACCAGCTTCTTATGATCTTGCTATAACTGGCTCATATGCAAGACTTCTTGGAGATATCTGCGCTAAAGATTTCACCATCAGCAATATATCATTAGGAGTAAATTTATCATTAATAAAAAGAGCTATTATGGGAGTGGATTTAGATTCTACAATGCTTGTTGACATTGGTTTTATGGCTAATATAACAGATGATTTAAAACTTGGTTTAGTTGTCAAAGGAATAGGCTCAGCTACAAAGGGAGATCAGTCTCCATTATCGGTAAATATGGGAATGAGTTATAATATAGCAGAAATAAAGGATATTTCAATCTTGCTTGCTGCTGATCTCATTAAACCATTAGATACAACCAATAGCTCATATAATGTTTGGAACTCTGGAATAGGTGTTGAGTTGGTTGCATATAAAATATTTGCTTTGCGGGCTGGTTACAAGTTTGGACATGAAAGAGAAACAAGTCGTTCATCATTTACGATTGGTGCTGGGGTTGATTTGTCATCGTTTGGATCAGTGGATTATGCTTTTATGCCTGATAATGTGCTTGGCAATACACACAGAATTTCCTTGAGTGTGAAATTTGGTGATAGCAGACCGTTACCAACTATAAATTATCCGTGGTCATATCGTGAAACTATTAAGCCAGTGCATAAATATATCGCAAAGAAACCGGATAAAGTTAATGGCCTTTCAATAAATAAATATGATGAATGCTTATTTTTATATTGGAATGCATCGCTTGATGATTCTGTCGTAGGCTATAATGTTTATTGTTTAAAATCCCCAAGCAATGAGTTTGTAAAATTAAATACTATTTTGCTGAAAGAAAATAAAATGACAATTGAAAAAATACAGGAGAGATCTGATTATTATTTCAAAGTAACTGCTGTAAATAAAGAGGGGATTGAAAGTGATATGTCTGAGGAATGCTTGGGCATATCTGACTAAATATTATTTATTAAATATAATAATATAGTTTTAAAAATACAATATGCAGCACACACTCTTTGAATTTGAAAGTTAATAGAGTTTTATCTTAAACTTCGCTCCACTTTATCATGCCAGGCAGGAACTTTACATTTGAGTCAGGGTTCTTTGGTAGCACTCTTACTGTGTAGCTTACTGTTCCTGATGCCTCAGTGTTTATTAAACCTTCATAAATAAAATCTTTATCTCTATTTCCTTTGTATTCCATTTTAACTGCGGCAGTAGATTCAAGATCTTTTTTACCTCTTGAATAACCATAGTAAATTTCAACTAAAAGATCTTCCTGTTTTAACCAGGACCCATCTATCATTGCCTGTATTTTAATTGTGGCACCGACTTTTATATCACCTTTAGTTTCGGCTGTGATTTGATTTACTTTTACTCCATTCCAGTTCTTGTGCAATTCTTCTTTCCATTTAGCAAGAGCTTTTGCTTTGGCGAAGTTGTTTGCAGACAGATTATAGAACTGTAGGCCTCCTGGTTTATAAAACTTCTCGCAGTATTCCATAACCATTCTGTTTGTGTTAAAGACTGGACAGAGTGTCTGCATAGAAGTTTTCATTTTGATAACCCAGTCATGAGGAATTCCGTCTTTGCCGCGTTTGTAATAAAGTGGAATCATGTCATTTTCAAGTATGTCATATAGCTGAGCGGCTTCTACACTGTCTCTGTATTCACCATCTTCGTATTCTTCTCCGCGACCTATGTTCCAACCATTGTCATCATCAGATTTTTCTGCCCACCAGCCGTCGATTATAGAACAGTTTAAACCTCCATTGAAGTTTACCTTCATACCTGATGTACCAGAAGCTTCAAGTGGTCTGATAGGATTATTGAGCCATACATCAACACCTTGAACAAGATAATGTGCGCTGTTTAAGTCATAATCTTCAACAAATACGATATTATTGCGCATATCTTTTTGTTGAGCAATACGGAAAACTTCTTTTATGAACTCTTTTCCAGCATTGTCTTTTGGATGCGCTTTTCCAGCAAAAATTATCTGAACTGGTGCTTGCGCGTTTGAAAGTATTTTTGTTATGCGTTCTATTTCTCTGAAAATAAGGGTGCCGCGTTTGTAGGTGGCAAATCTGCGAGCAAAACCTATGGTTAAAGCTTTTGGAGAAAGTACTTCACTGGCTCTATCAAGTTCTTCCTGTGAACCGCCGCGTTCTTTTATGGATTTCTTTAATTTTCTTCTTACAAAAGCTACAAGCCGTTCTTTTCTGCGTTCGTGTGTGCTCCACAGTTCGGTATCAGGTATTTCACCGATTCTCTGCCATATGGCATGGTCATCTGGGGCATCAATCCAACGCGTTCCGAGATATCTCGAAAAAAGGTCTGCTATTTCTTTTGAAATCCAAGAGTTCATATGTATTCCGTTTGTAATATGTCCAATAGGTACTTCTTCTAAAGGCACACCTTTCCATATATCTTTCCACATATCGCGCGAAACATGTCCGTGGAGTTTTGAAACACCATTATTAAAATCTGACATTTTTAGAGCAAGGACGGTGACACAAAATATTTCGTTTTCATCATCAGGATTTACGCGTCCCATTCTATAAAAATCATTAAAAGGTATTTTAAGATTATTTTCTACATATTCTTTGAAATATTTTTCCATGACGCTGTATTCAAAACGATCATTGCCTGCTGGAACTGGAGTGTGTGTGGTAAACATAGAAGAGCCAGCAACAGCTTCGCGCGCTTCGGCAAAAGACATACCAAAATTTTGCATGAACATTCTGGAACGCTCGAGTGCTAAAAAAGCAGAATGACCCTCATTCATATGTGTTACCGTAGGATTTAAACCCATGGCGGTTAAGGCAATCATGCCACCGATACCGAGTAAATATTCCTGTTTGATTCTCATGTTGTGGTCGCCACCATAGAGTAGATCGGTTATTTCTCTATCGGCTGGTGAGTTTTCATCTATATTAGTATCCATGAGATAAAGTGAAATGCGTCCGACCTTTACTTGCCAAACATGAAACTTGATATCTGCGTGTGGCATTTTTACTGATAAAAGCAAAGGCTTATCGCTTTTATCTTTTACAATTGAAATAGGGGCTATGTGATAATCGTGATTTACATAGCGCTCTTGTTGCCAACCTTCATTAGTAAGATATTGATGAAAGTAGCCACGGCCGTATAAAAGTCCGACTGCTATGAAGGGAAGACCTAAATCAGAAGCTGATTTTAAATGATCTCCAGACAGAACTCCTAAACCACCAGAATATACAGGCAAACATTCGGCAAGTCCGTATTCGGCAGAAAAGTATGCAATAAGAAAATTATCTGGCATATTATTTTTTACTTTATCATACCAAGATGGTCTTGACATATATTGACTGCGGCGTTTTGATACTGTTTCTATTCTAAAAAGGAAACCCTCATCTGCTGCAACCTGATTTAGTCTTTCTTGTGAAACAGTATATAACATTTTAACAGGGTTATGTGCGCTCATTGACCAAGCATCAGGGTCTACATCACGGAAAAGCCCGAAAGCTTCTGCGTCCCAAGCCCACCAAATGTTATTTGCCAGATCAAGCAAAGGCTTCAGTTTCTCTGGTAAATTGGGTACTACATTAATTTCCCTAAATTTCATTTAAATCCTCCTATAAGTGTCTGTATTAAATAATATCCAGTATGGATAAAATATTAGATTATTTTATCATAAAAGGACAGGTGATAAAAGAACTATTTACAAAAAGGTGTCATAATACGGAACAAAAAGGCTTATTTTATTGAAAAATATGAAGTTTGTCATGAAAGGCATGATTAATATCACATATGTATTAGCGTGGACTCAATTTGTCTTGTTTAAAGAGTTATTCATTATTATTAAGCGCCTTTATATCAATCCAACCTGTGCTACCAGTAGTTAGTTTAACAAGTGCCGCTGTGGATGTCTTTTTAATAATTAAAATGCTGTCTCCAGGTTTAAGCGTTCCTATAATAGAGTTCGTATTTAAATCAACCTGGCGGTATATATTAATGAAGGGAGTACCATCGATAGTATGAACTACAGCTCGACTTGTTGCAAAGTCCTGTTTAAAAGGACCAGTTGAAATACAGGAAGTAATAAGCAATGAAAATAAACACATGGTAATAATATGTTTCATAGTTCACCTCGTAATTATGTTAATGATTAAATATATCATTTTTGTTAATATAATTCAACATACTTGACAAGGATAATATTAATTGGTATAATATCACTCAGTAGGTGATATACTAAAAAATATGCTAAATGAGGTGTGAAATGAATGTTTCGACAAAAGGAAGATATGCTTTGAGGGCTTTAACTCACTTAGCAATATCTTATGATAAAAAAAATAATGCCCCTGTTTCTATTAAGAACATATCATTAAAAGAAGAAATTTCAAATAGGTATTTAGAAAATATTTTTGTTTCTATGAGAAAAGCTAATTTGGTGAAAAGTCTAAAAGGTGAAAAAGGTGGTTTTATGCTTGCTGTTTCGCCAGAAAAGATAACGGTATTTGATATATTACAAGCAGTGGAAAAAGGTACTGCCCCAACAAAATGTGCTGCTGATTTTGATTTTTGTGGCAATGCTCCAAAATGTGGGATTAGAAAAGTCTGGGTAAAACTCGACAAGCTTGTTAGCACATATTTAAAAAATACAACGCTTAGTGAAGTAACAGGTACACATACTTTTATGAATAAAAATGAAAATTAAGGAGAAGACTTATGGATAGAGTATATTATTTAGACAATAACGCTACAACAAAAACTGATCCTGAAGTACTTAAAGCCATGCTCCCGTATTTCTCTGAAAATTATTTTAATCCTTCTGGAGTTTATTCTCCTGCACAGGATGCAAGGCGTGATGTAGAAAATGCCAGAGCAACAGTTGCTAAGTTTATAAATGCCGATCCTAAGGAAATTATTTTTACAAGTGGAGGAACTGAATCTGACAACATGGCAATTAAAGGAATTGCCTACGCTAATGTTGACAAGGGAAAGCACATAATAACGAGTAAAATAGAGCATCATGCGATACTTAATACATGTAAATATCTTGAAAAAAATGGTTGGGAAGTCACATATCTGAGTGTTGATAAATATGGAATAATTGATATGGAAGAATTAAAAAAAGTTATAAGAAAAGACACGGTTCTAATTTCTATAATGTTAGCAAATAATGAAATAGGCACCATACAACCTATAGAAGAGATTGGAAAAATTGCCAAAGAACATAGTGTATATTTTCATACTGATGCTGTACAAGCTGCAGGAAAAATAAAACTGGATGTAAAAAAGCTTAATGTGGATATGATGTCTTTGTCAGGGCACAAATTTCATGGACCAAAAGGTGTAGGAGTTTTTTACTTGAAAAGAGGAGTTAAAATACATTCTTTGTCGCAGGGTGGACATCACGAAAATAATAAAAGAGCAGGAACAGAAAATGTTTCTGGTATTATTGGGATAGCAAAAGCGTGTGAAATAGCAGCTGAACATTTAAATGATTTAAGTGATATGGTGAGGATTAAGGCACTAAGAGATAGACTTGAAAAAAGTATTATGGAAAAAATACCGGAAGTCATAATGAACGGTCATCCTGATAAAAGAATGGACAACACTTCAAATGTAAGTATTAAATATATTGAAGGAGAGGGCATGTTAATACATATGGATTTTGAAGGTATTTGTGCTTCTTCTGGTTCGGCTTGTACTTCTGGCTCTCTTGATCCATCGCATGTTTTGCTTGCTATTGGCTTGGATCACGGCACGGCTCATGGTTCAATTAGGTTCTCATTTTCTAAATATTCAACGGATGAAGATGTTAATAAAGTACTTGAGATTTTACCTGCAGCTGTTGTAAAATTGAGAAGCATGTCCCCGTTTTGGAAAGAAAAAAACAAATAATACTATTTTAAGGAGCGATTAAAATGGATAAAGAAAGTATGATTAAAAGAATTAAAGAATTAAAATTACAAAAAAATGCTGTGATTGTAGCACATAATTATCAAATTCCTGAAATTCAGGATTTGGCTGATTTTTCGGGCGACTCGCTTGAGCTTGCCAGAAAAACAGCAGCGGCAAAAGAAAGCCTTATTATTTTTTGTGGAGTAAGATTCATGGCAGAGACAGCTAAAATACTGTCCCCAAATAAGAAAGTAGTTATACCGAGAATGGATGCTGGTTGTCCTCTCGCGGATTGTGTGACAGCGGAGCAGGTGAAAGAATACAGAATTAAGTATCCAGATGCTATGATAGCAGGTTATGTAAATACTAATGCTGATGTAAAAGTTCTTTTGGATGTCTGTGTGACTTCTGCAAATGCAATTGATATAGTCAGAAAGTTGCCTTCAAAAAGAGTGGTGTTTTTGCCTGATAAAAATCTTGGTTATTGGGTTCAAAAAAATGTTCCTGAGAAAGAAATAATAATACATCAAGGAGCATGCATTGTTCATCAAATGTTTAAAAAAGAAGACATAATAAAGTCAAGGGAAGCACATCCTGGAGTGAAAATAATTGTTCACCCAGAATGTCCACCAGAAGTAGTAGATTTGGCTGATGAGGTAGCTTCAACTGCTGGAATGATTAAGTATATAAAGGAAAGTAAAGATACAAAGTTTATCATAGGCACAGAAGAGGGTCATTTACATAGGTTAAAAAAAGAGAGGCCTGATGCGCAGTTTTTCTCTCTCGGTAGTGCAAAAATTTGTGTAAATATGAAAAAAACCAGATTGGAAGATGTACTCAAGGCATTAGAAACCGAAACACCAGAAATATTGTTAGATGATAATATAATAAAAAATGCTATAAAGCCTATTGAGAAAATGGTGGCTTTGTAAAAGGAGAGAGTTATGAAATATTCTGATAAGGTAATGGAAAGGTTTAAAAATACAAAGAACATGGGTAGGATAGAAAATGCAGACGGTATAGGTAAAGTAGGAAATGCTAAATGTGGTGATGTTATGTGGATTTACATAAAAGTTGAAAATGGTATTATTTCTGATTGTAAGTTTGAGACTTTTGGTTGCGTGGCAGCAATTGCCACCTCTTCGCTTGCCACTGATTTGGTCATGGGTAAAACACCAGCAGAAGCACTTGAAATAACCAATAAAAGAATAGTGGAATTATTAGACGGACTTCCTCCTGAAAAACTTCATTGTTCAGTATTAGCTGAAGACGGTATAAAAAGAGCCATCGAGGATTACAATCGTAGAAAACAAGGTTTAGCGCCACTGCCTGAAAAAGAAGAAGATGAGAAAGAACACGCGCACGATCATGATACAGAGGAAGAAAAAGGCTAATTGAATGGCAAAAATATTTGTGGGCATGAGCGGAGGAGTGGATTCTACTGTAGCGGCCGCCTTGCTAAAACAGAAAGGGCATGAAGTAGTAGGAGTAACATTGAAACTCTGGGACGAAGCCTCCCGCTGTTGTAATCTGGAGGACATTCAGGACGCTAAACAAACTTGTTATAAAATTGGAATAAAACATTATGTTTTAAATATGAAAGCTGACTTTAAAAAAAGTGTAGTTGACTATTTTATTAAAAGTTATATAAATGGAAAGACGCCTAATCCTTGTGTAATATGTAATGAGGAAATTAAGTTTAAGGCACTAATAAAAAAAATGAAAGAAAATAATTTTGATTATGTGGCCACAGGTCATTATGCAAGTATAATAAATAAAGATAAGAACTTCTTTCTCAAAGAAGCCAAAGACAAAACAAAAACACAAGAATATTTTCTTTCGCGTCTTGAAGCTGAAGAACTTAAGAGTATAATCTTTCCGCTTGGTGAATATAAGAAAAGCGAGATTGTAAAAATAGCAAAAAAGCTTGGAGTGTATGTAGAAAAACCAGAGAGTCAAGAAGTATGTTTTATGCACAAAAATGAAACCCCATATGAATTTATAAAAAGAAACACCGATATTTCTATGATAGAAAAAGGTACTTTTTACAAAAGTAATGGTGAAAAAATATCAGATATTAAAGATTCGGCATATTTTAATTATACTTTAGGTCAACGCAAAGGACTTGGTATTAGTGCAGGTAAACCAGTATATGTTGTTAAAATAGATGCTGAAAATAAGAGAGTATTAGTTGGAGATAAAAAGGAAGTATTTGAACAAAAGTTTAAGGTAACATCGCTAAATATGCTGGTTAAGCAGAAAAAGAATGAATATAATGCTAAAGTAAAAGTAAGGTATAAACAAAAAAAGGCTCTTGCCCATATAAAACAGACAGGAAATAAGGCAGAAATAACATTTAAAGAGCCGCAATTTGCCGTAACGCCAGGTCAATTGGCAGTTATTTACAAGGGAAATGTAGTAATCGGGTCTGGTTTCATAGAATAAGGTATTTAATATAAGCAATTTTATCTTATCTTTAATTTGATAATCCTATTGGGAGGAATCATGAAATACAGTAGTGCTAAAATTGGTAGGACTTTTGTGATAAAATTTGAAAACAAGGATAATATAGTCACAGCATTGGAAAGACTTGTAAAAAAAGAAAAAATTAAAACGGGGTTTTTTGTTTTTCTTGGTGGCTTAGAAAAAGGAAATATTGTTTGCGGTCCTAAAAAAGCTATTATACCACCAGTACCAAACAAGGTAGCATTTAAAGATGCCTGGGAGGTTTTTGGAACAGGTTCTGTTTTTGAAGGAAAAACTGGACCGCAGATACACTTGCATACTTCAATGGGAAAAAAACTGAAGACACTTACTGGGTGTATAAAACAAAAAACGGAAGTGTTCATTACTTTGGAAGCTTTCTTAATTGAGCTCAAAGGAATAAAGGCAAGAAAAGAAATTGATGAAGTAACCGGAATTAATATGATAAGATTTATGTAAAGCCAGAAAAAAATAATTTGCAATTGAAAAAAATATAAAAAAATAAGAATACTTGAAATTGTTTGAAAAAACTGATAATATTTTTTATACTATTTAAATATTCAGGAGGTAATTTGCTATGACAGAAAGAAAACATGGTCAGAACCATTCAATTACAGGTACATTAAACGGAACTTATGAAGCTTATGATACATATTTGCATATATATAAACAGGCGAAGTTTGAAAGCGGAATGTTACATGGCTTGTATAAAGAATATTACGAAGAGACAAAACAAGTAAAAATTGAAGGGCATTATGAAAATGGTATGAAGCAGGGTGCGTGGTCAGAGTTTGATAAAAAAGGTAAGATATTGGTTGTGAAGATATGGAACAAAGGTGAAATGCTTGAAAGAACGATGTTTGATGATGAGTTAGGAAAAGAATAAATTAATAGTAATAACTGACTATATAAAACCCATATTTTATTGTGGGATTTTTTTTGGAGAATTTATGGCGAAACAAAAGAAACAAAAAGGTTGTAGTTCACAGTGTGGTTGTAGTGGTGGCTGTTCTGGCGGAGAGAAGACGGTATATCATGGGCAATATATTAGTTTTGACCCTGAGACAAGTTTGTATGTGGAAGCAAATTATGAAATGGGTGTTTTGCATGGAGAATATACGGAATATTATGACATAGATAGCGGCTTGATTAAATCAAAAGGTTATTATATGGCTGGATTAAAAGATGGGCAGTGGATTAACTATGACAGTTGTGGAACCGTGAAAAATGTAGAAAATTATAAAAATGGTAAAGTAGTAAAAAAATAATAAATAATTATTTTTAATTTTTTTTTAAAAACTTGACAAAGTAATTTCTTTTTGATATAAAATATACGATAAAAAAAGCCGAGTTTAAGACTAAAATAAAACTAACAGGAAGTATGGAACTCGACTGTAGTAAACAAATATTTATTCGGGACCATACCCCAAAACTTGACATTTTAAAATTGTTATGCTATAATACTACTGTTTCAGTGATATATAAAATGTTCTTTAAAAAGCTAAAAATTGTATGAATACTAAGATAATATGGGTGTAGGTTTCCCCCTAACCCTCCCAACCCCCTTATATCGTCCTACACCCATATCTTAGAAGACCCGCAGCAATGCGGGTCTTTTTTTTTGTATTTTTAAGATAAATCGGGTTATATATATGGTATATTTTAGGTCGTGACACGCGAAATGCTTATTTGCTAATAAATGATCAAGTAAGTTAAGTTGTCAGTATATAGGCATGGTGTAAAAGCTAAATATTAAGTTTTAAATACTATCCAATAAATAATGTTTTAATTAAAAAAATAATATAAGTGTTGACAAATATCTTTTATTCTTGTAATATATCACTAATTCAGTGATATACAAAAAAATAAGGAGTAATACAAAATGCTGAGAGATATAGTAGTAATAGATTTAGATAAATGTAATGGCTGTGGAAACTGCGTACCAGGTTGTCCAGAAGGTGCACTCCAAATTATAGATGGAAAAGCAAGATTAGTTTCGGATTTATTATGCGATGGATTAGGAGCCTGTATAGGAGAGTGTCCATTGGATGCTATAACAGTGGAAAAAAAAGAAGCAGAGAAATACAATGAAAGCAAAGTAATGGATAATATATCTAAACAAGGAGAGAATACCATAATTGCTCATCTTAAACATTTAAAAGATCATGGAGAAACAGGGTTTTATAATGAAGCTATTGAATACCTAAAGAAAAATAATATGCCAATTCCTGAAATTAATAAGCCGAAGGCTCAAACACCTCATTCACATGGTGGTGGTGGGTGTCCTGGTTCAAGGACGCTTGATTTTTCAGAAGATACAGGGCATACTGGTAATGACGATAATTCGGGAGAACAACCATCAGAACTTAGGCAGTGGCCTATACAATTGCATTTAGTATCACCAAATGCACCTTATTTTCAAAAGAAAGATGTATTATTGGCTGCTGATTGTGTGGCTTTTTCCTTGGGTAATTTTCATAGAGATTTTCTAAAAGGTAAATCACTTGCTATTGCTTGTCCAAAACTTGATGAAGGAATGGACATATACATAGAAAAATTGACTTCCATGATAGACGATGCACAAGTGAATACAATAACAGTAATGATTATGGAAGTTCCTTGTTGCGGTGGTTTGCTGAGTGCAGTAAAGCAGGCAGCAGAGCTTTCAAAAAGAAAAGTACCAATTAAGGCAATTGTAGTTGGATTAAAGGGAAATGTAATAAGTGAGGAATGGGCATAAATATTATTGAACAAATATTAATAAGGAGAAGATATGGAAAAACCTGAAGGAATAATCACAGAGGAAGACACGGTGTATGAATTATTAACAAAGCATCCTGAACTTAAGGAAGTGTTGATTAAGATTTCACCAAAATTTAAGAATCTTCAAAATCCAGTTATGTTTAATACTGTTGCTAAGATAACCTCTCTTGGAAAAGCATCAAAGATTGGAAATATATATATAAAGGAAATGCTTTATGAACTAAATGAGGCTATTGGAAAGGGAAGTGAATTTTTAACATATTTTAAGAGTCAAATCCCGAAAATGCAGGAAGAGTTTATGAAAAAAGAGTTTGGAACAGGAAATACAGAAAATAACACAGATAAACCAAAATGGTTGGAACAAATTGTGTCTTTTGAGACCTTTGATGCCAGAAAAATTGAAGGAGAGCCATTTACTTTCATTTTGGACAAAGCAGGTAGCATAAAGTCTGGTAGTGGATTTGTTCTTATACAAAAGTTTGAGCCAGCACCTATTATTAATTATCTACAAACTCAAGGTTTTGAATCTCATGTTGTGAAAATATCAGAAGAAGAAGTAAGGGTATATCTGTATAAAAAGTAAAAGGAGTTCTAATTGTGGGAGACGAAAAGTTTAATATATCAAAGCAGAAAATAAAAGAATTGCTTAAAAAGGTTTCGGAGAAGACAAGTGTAGAGGAAATGGCAGCTATAAAGAATGATTTTAAAGAAACCATAAAAGATGCCAGCCCGCTTGTAATAGCAGCTGCTGAAGCAGAACTAATGAAAGAAGGAGCAAGCATAGAAGACCTTATGAAAGCATGCGATGTACACTTAGAAATGTTTAAAGATGTAATACGAAATCCTAATTTAAAAGTGCCCGAGGGGCATCCAATAGCAGCATTTCAAGAGGACCATAAAAACATACTTACTGTTATGGAAAAATTGATCGATGAAATAAAGAAAGCAAAAAAAATAGGTAATTATGAATCAGCTGGAAATGAGTTGGTAATTATAGAAAAGTTGGTTGATAAGCTTATGGAAGCAGAAAATCATAATGTGAGACAAGAAAATACTTTATTTCCCATATTGGAGAGACACGGCATAGAACAGCCGCCAGCTATCATGTGGCATGATCATACTGAAATGAAAGAACAGAAAAAGGAATTACTAAAAGTTATTAAAGCAAGAGCTACTATGACATTTGATGCCCTAATAAAAAGATTAGAACCACTTGCGATTTTGTTGCTTGAAAAGTTTGGTTCACATACTCAAAAAGAAGAAAACATACTATATGTAACAGCAATGAAGGTAATAACAGAGGAAGAGTGGAAGGATATAAAGGAAGAGTGTGATAATTTAGGGTATTTTAATCCAAGCTTATAAACTAAATAAAAAAGGAGAAAAACATGAATCTAAAAGAACTTTCGATTGAAACAATTGAAGCTATTTGTGATGCGTTACCTTTGGATTGCTCTTTTGTTGATGAAAATGATACAGTAAGGTTTTTTAATACACCAAAAGAAGGAAGAATATTTCCACGGACAAAAATGGATTTAGGAAGAAAAGTTCAAAACTGTCATCCCCCTAAAAGTCTTGACAAGGTTAATGCTATTTTGAGTGGTTTTAAAAATGGTACATTGACAGAGTCTGAATTTTGGATAGATTTCCAAGAAAAAAAAATAATGATAAGTTATTTTCCTGTTAAGGATAATCAAGGGAAATATTTAGGTTGTCTTGAAATGACACAGAATGTGACAAAGATAATGAAGATAGAAGGACAAAAAAGATTATAAAGTAATAAAAACATAAAAAAACGAAAATTAATGGAGGCTTAAAATGGTTGAAAAAATTTCAATGAAGTCCGGAGTTGAGTATTCAAAAGGTTCAATAGTTTCAAAACAGATATTGAACAAAAAAACAGGAACGGTTACATTATTTGCTTTTGATAAGGATCAGTCACTTTCTGAACACACGGCACCATTTGAAGCGATGGTACAAGTCACAGACGGTGCAGCTACAGTAATTATCGGTGGTGAACCACATGAAGTAAAAGAAGGTGAGCTGATAATAATGCCTGCAAATATTTCTCATGCAGTAAAAGCAAATGTAAAATTTAAAATGCTTTTAACGATGATAAGGTAATAATTAAAAAAATCTAAATTAAATTTATTTTATGTTATACAATGTTTTTTCTCTATGAAAACTCAAATGAAATATTTCACACCAAACCTGTTAATATACATGTGATGTGATTGAATACAAAAAATAGTAAAACAAGCAAGAAATCTTTCACATAGTATTTTGGAATATTATTGAAAATGGCGTTTTTATTGGCTTATAAATGAAATATAATACTACTATTTTAGTTGACAATGAAACGACTTTTGCTATAATACTACCGAAATAGTGGGAATAGTAGCAATTAAAAGGTGATAAAAAATGAAAAAGTTAAAGACACAAAAAGCAATTTACAGAGCTACCTATTACGACTACTTGCTTGCGATAATAATAGTGGTCCTTTCTGTAGCACCACTTTTTGCTTTTGTCAAATCTGCAACTAATCCTTTGAAAGCTGAAATCTATGTTAACAATAAACTTTTAGAGCAAATTAATCTCAGCATTGATGGGACAACCAATATTGGGAACATGCAAATAGAAGTTAAAGATAAAAAAGTTAGAGTATTAAAATCGGATTGTCCAAACCAGATATGCATACATGCAGGATGGATATCGCAACCTGGGCAGTCACTCATATGTCTTCCAAATAAAGTAGTTGTTAATATACCCATAGATCATAAAAACGGTAAGTATGATGTTATATCTTATTGAGGATAAATATGAATATACAAAATGATCCTAAGGCCCAAAAGACTGCACTTCTCGTGACATGCGCTGCCATATTACAAATGGCTGAGTCGTTTTTTCCACAGCCTGTTCCTGGCATAAAACTTGGATTAGCAAATATGATTACAATTGTGGCTTTAGTAGATTTGGGATTTATGTCAGCACTTGAAATTGCAGTGCTCAGGACAATTGTAAGCTCTCTATTATTAGGAACATTTCTTACACCTACCTTTGTCTTAAGTTTTGCTTCGGCAATTACAAGTTCTATTACTATGGGAGCAGCTTATGCAATCTTATCAAAAATGAAAACCCCAATTCTTAGTTTAATTGGAATAAGTATTTTGGGTGCAGTGGTTCATAACATGACGCAAATAAGTCTTGTATATCTTCTTATTATAAAACACACAGGAGTATTTATGCTTTTGCCTTGGCTTGGAATAAGTGGTGTGATAATGGGATGGGTAACTGGAGTGATAGCTTCTAAAGTATGTGAAAAACTCGAAGAAGGCGGAGATACAGCATATAAAGGTTATGAAATTTTATTACTTAAAAATGAGACTTCAGATACAAACTTCAATAAAAGATATATTCCTGGAAAATCGTTCTTACATAACTTTAAACCAGAGTTTAAAATAGCTGTTGTTGTGATTATGGCAATAACAATATTTGTCTTAAATAATATATATGCTTATGGTGTAATGCTGTGCTTGATACTTATAATTTCAATGTCCGCTGGAATTTCTTTTTTGAATATATTTGGCGGAGTCAAAAAAATGTCAACCTTTATATTATTTTCTTTTGCTATTCCTATATTTTTCCATACAGGTGGCAATGTATTATATACCCTTGGCCCAATAAAAATTACACAGGCAGGACTATCAACTGGTTCTTTGTTTGCCTTCAGACTCATAGTGCTCATGCTATCTACAGACCTTATGATTCGAACTACCAAATCAGAAAATTTGCTTAAAGGTATAGAATCAATATTAAAGCCATTTAAATTTGTGGGTATTTCAAGCGGTAGAACATCTTCCATTATAATGACATCGTGGATGTCGGTACCGGAGTTTTGGGACAAAGCAATGGTTCTCGTAAAAAAATA
>JBAXIL010000038.1:0-17686 GCA_037138355.1 bacterium | reverse complement strand
TATTCGTCACTGTATTGGTAACAGTATTAGTCACTGTGTTTGTAAATGTATTTGTGAAAGTGTTTGTTACTGTATTAGTGACTGTATTTGTTACTGTCTTTGTAAATGTGTTTGTTATTGTATATGTGTTCGTTGCAGTATTTGTTGGCGTATTAGTATTTGTTTTTGTGTATGTGTTAGTAATTGTGTTTGTTGGTGTATTGGTTACTGTATATGTTGGCGTATTTGTCACCGTGGATGATTCTGTAGATGTGGGTGATGGAGAATAGCAAGCCACTAACAATACCTGTTGAACATTAACCTGTGCACCAGTTGAAGCAGTAAAACCCCAATACACATCTTTATTTCCTCCAAATATATTATTCACTATATCATTAGTCCACTGCTGCTTTTGAACTCCATCAAAGGAATAAGTTAAAGTATGAGTTGTAGCATTCCAAACTACAGTACAGCGATGTATCAAACCATCATCCATAGGTGAACAATCAGCTTTTCCGCAGGCATAAGGAACAGGATCATTTGCTTCATTTGGGTCGCCATCTAAATGCAAAGATATGTGGTCATAAGTTGGATCATTTTCCGCAGAATTATAATATGTGTCCATTTCTGCAATTACTGAAGGGGAAACTGCTTGTCCAGCAACTCCGCCAACTCCACCATAACCTATATTTTCACCGAGTGTAGAATTACCAAGAGCTTGAACTCCGCGTGGGTCTTGATGCATAACAAAAGCGATACCATCCGCTCCCGCCGCATGCGAAACTCCTTGAGCACTAAATACCATGTCATAACTAACAGTGAAGCTTTGGTTTAAATCGATTAATGTATTAGCCCACATGGCCGCATACTGATATGTTCCTCCATCGGTTAACTGTATGCCATTTGTAATAGTCTGTGCATAAGTTCCACCTGAGACAATATTCCAACCAGTTGAACAACCAGGTGTTCCGATAGACATTGGAGTAAATGTTTCTGTTATGGTTGGAGTTATTGTATCTGTAACAGTAAATGTCGGTGTGATAGTCCAGGTTCTCGTTCGTGTTGGTGTTTGAGATATGGTCCATGTTCGTGTTTGTGTTGGAGTTTGAGATATGGTCCATGTTCTCGTTCCTGTTGGAGTTTGAGTTACTGTATTCGTCACAGTATTGGTAAAAGTATTTGTTACCGTGGATGTATTTGTAATTGTATTTGTAATCGTCTTTGTATATGTATTTGTAAATGTATTTGTAATAGTATTGGTTGCTGTATTTGTCGCAGTGTTTGTTACTGTATAAGTATTTGTCACCGTTTTAGTAACTGTATTGGTGAATGTGTTTGTAACTGTATTAGTAACCGTATATGTAGGAGTATTTGTAACTGTATCTGTAACTGTATCAGTAAATGTAGCAGTAAATGCACAATCAAGTGGAATTAGTTCTAAGGAATATAGAGCAGCAGCATTATTTCCACCTGTCATTGAAATCGTATCATTGGTATTATTGTTCATTACAAAATTATCTGCTATTAATATTGTTCTTCCAGAAGTCGCAATTCCTTTTCTTGCTGTTCCATTGGTTACTGTAGGCAAAGTACCGTTTGAGTATCCCAAAATTCCTATATGATATGAATCGTCAGATGTTGTCGTAAGAGTCAAAGAGTAAGGGCTGGTAGAATCGGTATTTATTGATGAGACAGCACCAATGCTCCCAACACCATTGTACACAGCTGCTGCTGCTGCATAATTTCTATTACCGCTCCAAGTACCTGTTACCACCATACTTGCTCCTGCTGCTGGGTCGGCAAGATAAAATACATTTAGATAAGAGCTAGTACCATTATTAATTGTTGCTAAAGCCGTCATAGTAATTGGGCCATAGTATAATTTTAGACTATTAGCAGAAGCACTCGTCCATATACTTGCTATTAACATTCTATTGCTCACATTTGCTACCGCGAAACTCGGAGTTGTAAAAGAAGTTGTAGAAGCAGCAGTTACTATTTGACCATTATCGTAGCTTACACAGACCTGCGCTGAAACATTTACTGTAAACCCCAATAAGAACATAGATAATATCAAAATATATGTATTGATATTTAATTTTGGAAAGAAAGAAATAAAAAAGTTCATAATTTTGATATATGAACTCTCGTCTTTCACTATTCCCATTTGTGTTTTCTTTTTATTACTTTCTTGCTTTTTGATGACACTTCTCCTTATTAAGTATCTTCACTATTTTTTTAGTGCGGAGTTTGATATTAAGACTGTAAATTAAGTATTTTGTTTAATATCTAGTCATATATTTTGTCCGTATTAGAAATATACAAAATTTTATGCCATTTGTCAACACAAATAAGGAAGTTAATACTCAAAATAGGTAATTTATACCATATATATTAATATGGCCTAATTCAGGATAATTGATACTTGTTTAGTAAACTTATTAAATTATAGCAATATCAATAAAACACCATATTTTAAAGGAGTAAATATGGATATTTGGGTGGGTTTGCTATGCCACTGGGCAAAGGTCAGTTTTTACCCGCATATGCTTTTTCTTTAGTTTTGGCATAAAGGTTTGACCTAAATAATCAAAATTTGGGTTTTGAGAAGGATATCAAATGACGGGACAAAATAGATGGGCAATACTCTTACAAGTTAATTATTATTGTCTTAGGTTTTTTTTCTATAATATATTTATTTTACTATCCAAAACTCACACAATTAGCTCTGCTATTTCCTTTCTTGAAACATAATCAAATTCAATTCTATTTGGCAATGGCTTATATATTTTTTTATACTTTGTAGCTATCTTTCTCATTATATCCTGCGGAACAGCTTCATCCCAAGTCATAGCAAGTTTTGTGTCTGTCACAGCAATTTCATACAACTTTAACTTTCTCCCTATCATTTTTAATTCTGCAACAAATAATATATTTTTCACTTCTTCAGGCATAGCTCCCCAGGCATCTTTAAGATATTTTTCTATTTCTTTAATGTCTTCATTTGACCTCGCAGCAAAAAGTCTTCTATAAACCCTTATTTTTTCTCCAGAGTCCCAAATATAAACTTCAGGAATAAATGCCTTGAAAGATACTTTTATTTTTGTATCCACCTCTTCTTCATAATGTCCATTTGACAATCTTGCCACTGCTTCTTCAAGCATTTTACAATAAAGTTCAAAACCGATTTTTTCCATATTGCCATGCTGTTTTGTTCCAAGTAGATTACCCGCACCACGCAGTTCCATATCCTTCATAGCTATGCGAAATCCTGCTCCAGGATCTACATAGCTTTCTATAGTTTTCAATCTTTCCTTCGCAATGCCTGTAAGATATTTTGCATCCTTTACAAGCAAATATGCATACGCCTGCTTATCACGCCTGCCTACTCTACCCCTTAGCTGATATAACTGCGACAATCCAAACCTATCTGCTGAACCGATAATAATAGTATTCACATCAGGCAAATCCAAACCTGACTCTACTATAGTCGTAGAGATAAGCACATCGAACTGCCGATGCAATAAATCACGCATTATTTTTTCAAGATGATCTTTTTTCATTCTTCCATGAGCAACCCTAAAACGAATACCTGGAAGATTTTTTTCAAGTGATTCTTTAAGATTAAATATCGTCCTAATATTATTATGTATATAAAAAACCTGTCCTTTGCGCAAAACTTCTCTAAGTATAACTTCTTTTATTGTGGAAAGTTTTTCTTCAGCAATGCAAGTCTCTATAGATCTTTTTCCTGGAGGAGGAGTATTTATATTACTTATACTTCTTATGCCTGACATAGCAAAATATAAAGTTCTTGGAATTGGAGTAGCAGTTAATGTCAATATATCTGTCTGTGGATATTTGTCTCTCAAGTGTTCTTTATTCTTCACCCCGAAGTGCTGTTCTTCATCTATAATCACAAGACCTAAATCATTAAACTCCACCTTTTCACCAAGCACCGCACTTGTTCCAATTAAAATATCTACAACACCTTTTTTATTTGCTTCTATAGTTTCTTTTTTTTCTTTTGCAGACACAAGCCGTGACATCATTTCTATCCTGATAGGATAATCCGCCATTCTTTCTTTAAATGTAAAAAAATGTTGCTGTGCCAGAAGCGTTGTCGCTGTCATTACAAGTACCTGGCGACCAGCATTTACAGCTTTAAATGCAGCCCGCATTGCAACTTCTGTCTTTCCAAAACCTGCATCTCCACAGACAAGTCTATCCATAGGTTTTTCCTTTAACATATCAGCTTTAACTTCCAAGATAGCCCTATTTTGATCTTCTGTTTCTTCATATATAAAGGCCTGTTCAAAAGCTTTTTGTTCTTCATCATCTATAGGATAGCGTATGCCTCCCGCGGTTTCGCGCTTGGCATAGATATTTAATAATTCAGCAGCCATAAACCTTAATTGATTTTGTATTTCTTCCTTAGTTTTTTTCCACGATGCTCCACCAAGCTTAGAAAGTATAGGAGTTCCTTCAGAACCTACATACTTATCAATCATTGATATTTTATATATAGGTAAATATAACTTATCATCTCCAGCATATCTTATATAAATAAAATCAGAGTTGATATCATCTATCACCATGGCTTTTACGCCTTCAAAAACTCCAATACCATGCTCTCGGTGCACCACAAAATCTTTTTCTTTAAGTTCCATATAATGTTTTATAGGTTTTAATAATTTTTCCTTGCGTCTCCCTGTTACTTTTCCTTTGTATCTTGCAAATATTTCCCTGTTTGATATAAAAGAAAGTTTTATGTCAGGTAACACGCAACCTGCATTATTATTAGCTGATAAAAATTTAGTATTTTTAAATAGATTTATTTTATTTTCCTTATCATAATCTTCAAACATTTCCTTTAAATGTTTTGTTTCGGCATCATTATCAGAAATTATATAGTTGAAGTACCCTCCATCTTCAAGCTCCTTCATATATTCAAAAAACAACTTCATATCTCTATTAAAAGGTGGATTAGATCGAATTTTAAACTTAATACCACCATGATATTTTGTTATTGAATAAGTTTTTAACTTTTGATAAAGAGAAAGTTTTCTATATACAGCTGGAAGTTGAAACAGATTCTCCTTGATTTCAGAGTTTTCTATGTATTTGTTTATTTTTTTTATTTTATCAATAATTTCTGCTTTTATGACATCAGCATCATCTATTATCACCATGGTCTTATAAGGTGCAAAATAATCTATTATGGAACCTGTTTCCCCTTTAAACTTATTCCCTGGATTAAATAAAAGTAGTTCTACACTATCTAAATGTTTTGTGGTGGAGTAGGTGTCCAAAGAAAAAAACCGCAGAGATTCTATATTATCTCCAAAAAGTTCTATTCTTACTGGATACTCATAGTCAGGAGAAAATATATCAATAATACTTCCCCTAACCGAATATTCAAAAACATTTTCTACTTTTAACACGCGCTCATATTTATTTACAGCTAGAATTTCAACTATCTTTTCTGGCTTTAGCTTTCCATCTTTTTTTAGTGTAAAGAAAAACTTTTTTACCTTGTCAGGTGAAGGTATTTTTTCTGCCAGAGCATTTATATCCGTTATTATTACCTTTCTGTCTTTTCTGAATATTTCTTCATATGCTTTTGCTCTGGCTTTGGATATTTCTTTAGAAGCCTGCAAGGAACCGTACATGAGAGAGTCATCCTCAGGATAAAACAAAATCTCAGCATTTATCTCAAACTCGTCTTTTAGTCCTGATATTTCCGCATAAAGAGAGTATATATTTTCAGAAGAGGTTATTATAAAGATATCTTTTTCAGTTTCTGATATTATTTTTGAGTAGAGTATTCCCCGAAAGCAGTCACTTAAAGATTCTGCTATGATGTTTTTATGCCCTGATTTTATTAGGGATAAAATCTTCTTTATTTCACTGGATTTTGACAAATGTGCTTTCATGATCTATGAGTGCATATATAGTGTAGTCAGTAAAACAAGTAAAAGCAAGTTATGTTTCTGTCAAACAACTATAAAACTTTAAAATACACCAACAACATCATTAATATCCATCCATATATACCTGAAATTGTATCATCCATCATAATTCCATTACCGCCCCGTAGTGCTTGTGACTGATATGCGGGAAAAGGCTTTATTATATCAAGTACCCTTGCTACCACAAAACCAACCATCATTGCCTTAAAAGAATATGGAATAAGAAACATAGTTATCAAAAATCCCACCACTTCATCTATCACAACTTCAGAAGGATCTTCTTTTTTCAGTATTGCTTCAGCATAATTAGATGCCCAGACACCTATAAAATAAAGTGCTACTGTTATACCTGCATATAGGTACGGATTCATATCTCTAAACAAAAAGTAATAAAAAGGCAAAAAGCAGGCTGTAGCAAAGGTGCCGGAACCTTTTGGGAAATATCCCGTATAAAAAAAAGTGGCAATACTCAAATAAACATGTTTCATTTTCGCTCCTGAAATTATCAATTTAATATAATATTTTTACTAAAAAATAACTAAATCTCATTATCAAATATTTTTTTATTTTTAAAGAAATAATCAAGCCCAGAAATTAGACTTATCACCGTTGCTATAAACATAAGCCAGTAAGGAGCTCCATAAGCAACCTTGACTAATAAATCTCCCCAATTACCTAATCTCATAAGAATCTGTTCCCATGTTTGCGTATCATTATAATATTCTATAGTATCCTGTATAACTTTTAATAAAAGCACAGTCGTGATAGCTGTCATTTCTACGAAAGTTTTTATTTTCCCCAGATTTGATGCCATAATTATTTTTCCATCTTGTGCCGCCATCATTCGTATTCCCGATATCAAGAATTCCCTACTTATTATAATAACCACCATCCACGCTGGGACTACTCCAAGCTGAACAAAACATAAAAGTGTAGATATCACAAGTATTTTATCCGCAAGTGGATCCATGACCTTTCCAAAATCACTTACTATATTCCACTTTCTGGCGAGGTAGCCGTCCAACCAATCACTTATACCAGCAATGGCAAAAAGGAACAAAGCTATATAATTAAATACTATGTTTGACGCAAGTAGCGCCGGTATAAATAAAACTATAATAAACATACGGAACATAGTAATTCTGTTTGGAAGTTTTTTTAAACCTTCACTAATCAAATCGCTGCTCCTAATAGGTCAAATTTTTCATACCCAGTGATTTTAACTTTCACAAAAGCCCCTGGTTTAAGTGATTTTCTGCTACTGAATATTATGTAATTATCTATATCCGGTGCGTTTTCTTCTGTCCTTCCCATATATATACCTTTGCTGCGCGCTCCTATAACAAGAACTTTCTTTATTTTTTCTTTTTCCTTTGAATTATTATAATAGCAAATCGCAGCCGAAACAAGGGCTAATTTTTTTTGCCTTTTATTTATTACATTTTGTTTTATTTTTGGTTTAAGTAAGTAAGCCGCTGTTCCTGGTTCATCTGAATAGGCAAATATTCCTGCTTTATCTATGTACCCAGCGTTTATAAATTCAAGAAGTTCTTTAAAATTGGCTTCTGTTTCTTTAGGATATCCAGTAATAAATGAAGTTCTCAGAGACACTTCAGGCACTACTGCTTTCACATATTTAATTGCTTTTTCAACTTTACTGCGTCCATATCCGCGTTTCATACTTTTCAGTATGCTATCTGAAATATGTTGAAAAGGAATATCTAAATATCTACAAACCCTCGTGTCTTTTGCCATTATATCTGCTATATCCTTGATAGCTGAAAAATCAGGATATAAATACAATAGTCTTAACCAGAAAAACTTTTTCGTTTTTTTAAGTATTGCTTTCATAAGTTGTCCTATTTTAGGACTCCCATAATTATCCCTACCATAATAAGTTAAATCCTGACTTATTAAATTAATTTCCGCTACTCCTGAATTTACAAGTTCCTTTACTTCTTCTGCTATATCCTCAATCTTTCTTGACCTATATTTACCTTTAATTGAAGGTATAACACAAAACGAACACCTGTGATTACAGCCATCAGATATTTTCACATAAGCCGAATAAGGATTTAGTAAGGTCACATGTTCTTTTCCACTATATACACATGGAGCCGAGTCAATAAACACTCCGCCTTTTTCAAGAGCCATTCTGATATTTGAGATATCATTGACTCCCACCCAGGCGTGAACTGTTTTAAATTTTTCTTTTAAATGTTTTAATTCTTTAGTAACAAAACAACCTGCCACTATCACTTTGCATTTTTTATTTTTTAACATATCAGAAATAGCTTTTGTAGATTCAAGTCTGGAGGCCTTTAAAAACCCACAGGTATTTATAAGAATATAATCAGCTTCTGAAGGATTTTTTGTTAAGGTAAAATCACGAAGATAAGACATCATGACTTCTGTATCTACTGTATTTTTTGGACAACCAAGATTAATAACACCAAGCTTCATTTATGCGCCTTATTATGTATTATCAACATTCTTACTTTCATTAAGACATTGCATTTGGCTTTCAACATTATTTTATCTAAAGTTCGTAAATTGCATATCTATTCCAAAATCATGTCCCTTTAATAGCTGCATGACTGTCTGCAAATCATCTTTTTTAGGACTTGAAACTCTCACTACATCTTTTTGTATTGATGCCTGAATCTTTTTTAAGTCCTGTTCTTTTATAAACTTTACTATTTCTTTTCCTTTTTCCTGAGGTATACCATCCTGCATTTTTACTTTCATAATCATCTTGTTCATACCCGACTGTGTTGCTGGCTCGCTGGTTAAGGCTTTAAGTGGAACTCCGCGTTTTATCATTTTACTTCTAAAAACTTCTTCCGCAGCTTTCACCTTATAATCATCTGTTGTGGTTATTATTATTTCCCTATCTTCCTGTTTTAATTCAATTGTAGTATTAGTATCTCTAAAATCATACCTCGTAGTTATTTCTCTCATGGCTTGGTCTATACCATTTACCACTTCCTGCATATCAAGCTTTGAAACTATATCAAAGGAACTGTCTGATGCCATAAAGCACCTCCAAAAAAATGTTAAAACTCAAATCAATTTAACTTATGAAATACTAAAACTATTGTGCTGTTGCAGTTGTACCCGCTGGCTCTGAATCCGCATTAGTCGTTGCCGCTTCCACAGCTGGCTTTGGATTTTCTCTTTTAAATCCAAGGGCTTTATCTATATACCAATTCTTACCTGTTTCAAATACAAGTCCATTTATTACTTCTCCTGATTCTCCTATAACGCCTATAGAATCACCATTAACTGTAAACTCCACTCCACCTGCATTACCAACCAAAAATACAATTTTATTTGTATCTTTCCATTTTCTTGTTTCTCCTCTTTTGAGCATAAAATCTTCTTGTTTATCTTCATAACGAGCCTTCATCCATACATCTTCTTTAGCCCTAACTGAAACTTTAAGACTCGAAGGAGCATTTACTGTTGCAACATATAGATTATTATTTGAACTCTGTCCTGGTTTTCCTTTTCCAGCAAAAATCATTATAAGCGCAATCACCAAAATAAGCCCAGCCACAGCTGAACCTATAATTATCATATTTTTCTGCGTCATGATTGTAAGATCTATACCTTTTGCGGTTTCCAGTTCTTTAGCTTCAGAATTTTTCACAAAATTGCCGATAAGCATTTTGTGCCTTGGTTTATCTTTTACCTGTTTTTCAGATTCTTGAACTTCTGGCGAAAAATCATAAAGGGCAAGAACTTCCTTAACATCTACTTTGAGATGCTTCGCATATGTTTTCAAAAAGAATCTCATATAAACATGCTTTTCAAAAGGCAATACATTTTCTTCCTCAAGAGCTTTAAGATAAGACGGATCCATTTTTAGAACTTTCTGCAATTCCAAATAAGTGAACTTCTTTGCTTCTCTTGCTTTTTTTAATACTTCTCCGTAGCCTTTTGTTTCCATATAAATCTCCTTTTAATTATGCCTGACGGCTTTTATTTTCCAACGCCTTTCATTAAATCGGCGGCTTCTATCTCTTCTACACCCTTTGGCTTTACAAATGTAAAGCTATCATCTGCAAGCTCTAACACATTTGCTACTTCAAGCTTTGTAAAACTTTTTATATTAGTGAAGGTCATTTCCGTAACTGTCCCTTCATATTTCAAGCTCATAAAAACAGGAATAAAATTACTTTTATCAATAGTAGCTTTTATTTCATCATACATAATACCTTTTTCTTTTTTAGGAATCATAAAGAGAGTATATGCCCCCTCGTCTTCAGACAATTCCGTTTTACTGTTCTTTACAAAATGTGCTATCGAGTTTCCCATGTCTGTATATAACTTAGCGTCCACATTTGCACTTTCCACTGTCTGCTTAATCACCTGCTGCATTGCAGGTGTATAAATCCAAATATCAATTCCATTTGATACCACAATTTGTTCCTGTGGTTCAGTATAATGCACATTAAATTTTTCAGCTTTCTTAATTATCGCAGTTCCTTTTACCACCTGCGGTGTAGCATTTGGATAAATAGTTTTTATCATTATATCTGCTTTTGTTGCTACTTTATCCGCCTGTACAATATTCATTTTCTCAATCAGTTTATTTATCTGCTCATTTTCTGTTAAAAGTTTTTTTATATTGGTCTTTGAAACTTTTATTCCATTTTTTTTCACTTCTTCTTTTTTCTTTACTTCTAATGTTTTTGAGTCCATTTTCACAACTTTTGGCTTAACTTCTTTACTGATTTCCTTTTCTATCTGGCTTGAAGCACAAGAAAATGCAAAAAACGCAACTCCAAAACAAATTATCACCAAAAAGGTCTTTATTCTAATATACATATTGCCTCCAACAAATTTAAATCTGGAGTTTTTTGCCTATTTACCTCATTATAATACAATAACTTCTCTAAATCTCTGTGAATTAGTATTGTATTAGAAATAGGAAGAATTGCAAGGAAAAAATCAGTAAAACACATATTTGGCTATTTCAGGCATATTGGAAACTGTTTGGCTGTCTCTTTCTTTATTTATCTTATGAAAACATAAAATGCAATATTAAATGCTCTTTTATTGTGTTAATCGCCCTTCCATTCTCTGGGTTTGTTTCCATCTGCTGATGTTATTAAGCCCTTATCTTCAAGTGCATCTATTATTCGTGCGGCCTTTGAGTAGCCTATACCCATTTTACGCTGTAAAAATGAGGTTGAGATTTTCCCTTTATCACGACCATAATCACACGCGCGCTTAAATAAATCTGGGTCCACTGCTTCATCATCAGAAAAACCATTTTGCGTTGGCATATCTTCTTCTTTTATATTAAACTCATCTGAATACTCTACCTTGCGCTGTTTTTTTATGTATGCAACTATTTTTGGAATTTCATCTCTCACAAATGCTGCCTGTCCTCTTACTGGCTTGACTAAATTTGCTGGATTATAGAGCATGTCTCCCTTACCTAATAGTGCTTCCGCGCCTTTTGTATCAAGTATAGTACGCGAATCTATCTGTGATTTCACTTTAAAAGCAATTCTTGATGGAAAATTGGCCTTTATTACTCCTGTTATAACATCAACCGATGGCCTTTGTGTAGCAATTATTATATGTATACCAACTGCTCGAGCAAGCTGTGCTAAACGCTGCAGTGATTCTTCCACGCTTTGCTTTGCCATAGTCATTAAATCAGCGAGCTCATCTATAATGAGGACTATAAAGGGAAGAGATTTTTTAAAATCTTCTGGTTGCACATCTGGATCTTTTCTAATATCTTCATTAAACTCCATTACCTTTCTATTATATATTTCCATATTCTGTGCGCCTTCAGCAGATAAAAGATCGTACCTGCTTCTCATTTCAGCCACAAGACGCTTTAACACATAAGCCGCATGTTTTGGATCTGTAATTACTGGTGCCATTAAATGTGGCATATCATTATATTGTGTAAGTTCAACTTTTTTAGGGTCAACTAAAAGCAACTTAACTTCATCTGGAGAGGCCTTAAACAATATGGAAGTAATTATAGAATTAATACATACTGATTTTCCTGAACCTGTAGAACCTGCAATCATGAGATGAGGCATGTCATCCAGTTTTACTATCACTGGTTTACCTGACAAGTCCCTACCTATTGCGAGAGTTAAAAGAGAATTGGAGCTCGTAAATAAATCGTCCTCGATTAATTCTTTTAAATAAATTATTTTTTTATCTGTTTTAGGAACTTCTATACCAAGTAATGATTTTCCAGGTACAGCCGCAACTCTGACCATTTCTACTTTCATTGCAAGCGCAATATCTGCTGCCAAATTTTCTACCTTTGCCACTTTTACGCCTGTTGCCAGTTCTAAATCAAACCGAGATATTACTGGACCATCTACTACATTTACAATTTCTGCTTCTATACCAAAATCAGAAAGTGTTTTTTTAAGCCTTATAGCATCTGAAGCATAATCATATTCTTTTTCTTCAATCACTGGTTTTTCTGATTTTAATAGTGAAGTTGGTGGGAGTGTATAGTCGCCTTTCATTATTACAACCTGCGTTGCACCAACTTTTTTTGGAGTATGTTGTTGTTTTGTAATAGTAAGCTTTTCTTTTTTTCTTGGTTTTTCTTCCTCTACTTCTTCATCTTTCTGTTTTTCTTCATCTTTAGATTTTTTATCTGTTTTTGAATCTTTTGCTTTGTTTTTATCTTCATTTTTTTCTTTATTATCTTTTTTTTCAGTTTTTACTGTTGTTGCCATTTTATTAAAGGATTTAAAAAACACAGTTCCTATATAAGCAAAAACCGAATATAACTTTTTTGCTCCTTCTGTTGATATATGCCAAAGTGCAATTAATAATTTTTCCTTGCCAAGTAATACTATTGAAACCAAAATTATAACTATGGTTGCGATATATGCCCCAACCGTATTAAACCACTGTGCCATGAACTTGGAACACACCTTACCTATGATGCCACCTATATCAAATACTGTTTCCTTATATAGAAAGCCTAACATATCTGAAGACCTTCCTAAAAAAGCCATTATTTCCTTTGAAGAGTAAATCTCAACCACCCTTGGTAGCTTAAAACCCTCATTATTAAACATAAGTGAAAGTAACATTGAAATTCCAATACCCAGCATAATAAATCCGAGCAAAATACCAGCTTCATGATTTTCTTTATTTTTCTTAAGTATATTAAGCCCAAAAAACCCAATTATTAAAGGTATTATATATGCTGCTTTACCCATCATTAGATACAATACTCTTGAGACCACCTCGCCAAATATACCAAGCAAGTTTTTGTCGTTTATAGGGATTAAAGACAAAAACACCAAAAGTCCAGCGACAAGGAAACTAAAACCTACAAATACTTCATTATTATTTTTAGTTTCCTTTGTTTTCCCTTTTTTTATAGCGCTTTTCTTTGCCACTTTTGCTCCCTTTGGAACTATATAGAATCGTATTTGCTCCAGCGAAATAAAGTTTAAACCTTTATCTACTTAATGTCAAGAATTAGAACAACTTTTCATGCTGAATTGATTATTTGATAAGATTCGTAGCCGCCCCATATAAAATCTAAAAATTATGAATTAAATATAAAATAAAATTTTTCTAAAAAAAACAACGTGGAACTTTTAAAAGTCCCACGTTGTTTTTGATGTTACCCCTTTTGCTTGTTTCATGTAACGTCTTATTTTTTTTTCTTTTTTGCTGCTTTTTTCTTTGCCATGTGAATATCACCCCTTCCAGTTAAAGATTTTCTTTCTATTAATCCTTCGTGATTGTCTCTTGTGTCTGCCAAACCTTTCTTCAACTATATGTAGTATACGAGTTTTATTAATTTTGTCAATGATTATACTTACTCAAACACCCAACTAACACGCTTTTTGCTTGTTTTTTATGATTTTATTTCATTTTTTACATGTTTTTGGAAGTTTTTATTGACTTTTTTTCCACATATTATGCACAGTAAGTTTGAACTAACATAGTGAGCCAAAATTCAGCATAGTCAAACAAACTAATATAATTATTTTTTTGACTGGAAATATCAGATTGTGAATTACAAAAAAAATATATTAAAAAGAAATTCTATTTATTGCGTATTTTTTATTTGAGCTAATGCGTTACAAGCTTCTCTCCAGCTTTCATTATTTCATCAAGAGTTTTTTTATTTTTAGCTTCACCGTATAATCTTACTATAGGTTCTGTCCCTGAAAATCGTGTCATAATCCAAGTATCTTCTCCAAGTAAAAATTTAAACCCATCCACTGTAATTGTTTCTAAGACATCGAAGTTTCCTATCTTCATCATTTTTACTGTTTTTAATTTCTTTATTAACGCTGTTTTCTTTGCTTCACTTAATACAAAGTTTTTCCTTGAATTAACAAAAGGTCCTGTTTTTTTCTCAAGTTTTTTAAATAAAGTTCTCACATTATGTTTTGTTCTCGCTACCATTTCTGCAACCAAAAGACATGCTATTATTCCATCTTTTTCAGGTACATGTCTATGCACTGTGAGTCCATTTGATTCTTCCCCACCTATAATAATATCTTCTTTTGTCATTATTTCGCCTATGTACTTAAAGCCCACCGGTGTTTCATGAAGTGTCAAATGGTGCATTTTTGCCACTTTATCAATCATATGTGAAGTAGCAACTGAACGCACTACAGAACCATGCCAATCTTTTCTTGTTTTCACAAGATAATCTAAAAGCAGTGGTAATATCTGATTTGCTGGTATATATGAACCATCCGAATCGATTATTCCATATCTATCAGAATCTCCATCCGTCGCTATACCTAAGATTGCTTTTTCTTTTTTAACTCTTAAAATCAAATCCTGTACATTTTTTTCAGATGGATCAGGTGGGAAACCTCCAAACAAAACATCTTTTTTATCATTTATGACTCTTATGTTGGCTCCAGTTTCATTCAAAATTCTATCTAAGTAACCACGACCAGTAGAGAAAAGTGGATCAACGATAATCTTTATCTTAGATTTTTTTATCACATTAAAATCAACTATTTTCTTTATCTGTTCCAAATATTCTCTTGAAGGATCAAATACCTTAATCAAACCTTTTGCCATTGCCGTTTCCATATCCATTATTTTTATTACTTTTACTTTTTTTATATTTGCTTCTATCTGATCAGTATCTTCAGGTGTAGCTGGACCTCCCCAAGAAGGTGAAAATTTTAATCCATTGTATTCCGCAGGATTATGCGATGCTGTAAAATTAATGCCTCCTGCAGCTTTCTTTATTAATATTTGATATGCTATCGCTGGTGTAGGTGTGTCCCTATCACATAAAAATGATTTAATACCGTTTCCAGCCATAACTTCAGCAGCTATTTGTGAGAACTTATCAGAAAGAAACCTGGCATCCCAACCGATTATAAACGGTTTGCCTTTAAGCTCTTTTTTTGATTTTATTAAGGTAGCAATTGCCTGACATACTTTTTTTACATTATCAAATGTAAAATCATCACTTATGATACCTCTCCATCCAGATGTTCCAAACTTAATATCTGACTTAGTTCCCATTAAAATCCTCCTAAAAATATTTACAATACAAGCAACATATTTGCCGCGCGTATATAATAACCAATTTTTATCTTTTTTCAAGTAAAAAACATTTATTTATTAATTATTTTTAAAATTTTCTCCTACTCACATAGCATAAATTATTTTATGATATATCATACTATCAACCATTGTTTTTTTTGTAAATACGAATTGCATGTAAGGTATAAAAATAAAAATCAGTATCATAGTACTTCTTAAAAACACTACAAATACACTATTTTGGAGGTTTTTTAAGATTTGCTGACTTATCTTTTTTATTTTTAATCGAATCTTTCAGACTTGATACTATTTCCAAACACTCCTGACAAAGAGTACCTTTTATTAATTTTTTACCACAAAATCTGCATTTTATTGTATCTTTAGCATCAAGCATATTCAAACTTCCCGACCTGACAAACCTAAGTATTTGCATCGCGTCTACACCAGTATGCGTAGCTACTTCCATAATACCCGTCATAGGATACTTGCGCAGATACTCTGATACTATTTTCAAATCCTTGCGTTCTTTAACAAGACATTCCGAACATAAAGTTTTATAAGCATCTGGCAAAAAGACCTTTCCACATCTCGCACAGTTTGACATTGCCATTTATTTACTCCTTATAAAATACTTGCTTTATATATTTATTAACTTAAATTCTTTTTACTCCTAACAAACCTAATAAATTAAACAGCCCATATGTGACAAGAGAAAGCCCAGAGACAAGCATGACTTTTTCTTCATTCATGAATCTTATTAAAATTCCAGCAATACCTGCCGCTACAAGCGGACCTGTGTTTCTAAAAACATAATAAGCTGAAAATATTCTGCCTCGCATATTTTCTGGTGTTTCCTTTTGTACCACTGTTTCAGCTATACTTAATATCATAACTCCTGCCATTCCACCCAAGAAAGCACATACCAATAAAAAATAATAATTGGCATAAAAATACAATCCAACTATTAAAAGTCCAAAGATAGGAAAAATGTAACTTATAATTTTCTTTTCAGATATTTTTTTTACAAGTTTATCAGTCATTATAACTCCTGCTACCAACCCTGCCCCAAGTACAGCTTGCATAAAACCAAGTGCCCCTATGCTTTTTAACTTTATGTCGCCTGATGCAAGCATGTGGTCCAATACTCCTCCAGTTAAGCTTATATAAAATACTATCACAGCAATCATCATAAAGAAAACGCGTCTGGTCATGAACTGTATCTTTTCTTCCTTTAACATAAACTTAAATCCGGCAGCCAAATCATTTACAATATGTTGTAAGGATTCTATTTTTCTTTTTACTTGATTTTCGGTAGAACCTATTAATAATATTAACAAAACCGCTGGTATATATAAAATAGCAGAAACTAACATTACACTTCTCGGTCCAAATTCTGCCAATGCCATACCAGATATAGCGTATGTCATGATCTGCGTTATCACCATGGCAGTCGTAGAAATTGAATTTGCTCGAACAAGCAAGTTTTTATCATGTACTATATCAGGCATAAAAGCAGATTTTGCAGGTATAAAAAATTGTGTTGAAAACGATTTCATAAAAACAAAAAAGTAAAGCAATGGAACTAAATTTGGATATTTTACACATACAAATATTAAAAATATAAAGAACCCTTTTACAAATGTAGCTACAGCAAGAAGTGTTTTTCGCTTAAATAAATCTATGATGACTCCAGAAAAAGGGCCTATTAAGATTATAGGCAATCCAATCCAAAAGAAGAGAATTGTAATATTAGCAGTTTTCGAACCAACTTCCATACCCATAACCCACGCTATCAAAGCCATGAGTATCAAACTATCGCCTATTTGTTCTAATGTCTGCACGGTTAACAATAGTAGAAAGTTTTTGTTAATAAAAGTATTTTTCATTTATTATCCTTCATTAATAATAATTTAATATCGCATATAATATTATCACAGGAAAAATGTATTTTCCATATATAAAAATAGACTATTTGTGTCATTTTTCAATATCAATAAATGTTGTTTATGGCTTTAAACTATGGAACAATCTTGAATTTTTTCAAAAGCTCATGTATTAGGTTATTTTTCATCCTTATATAAGCTAAACGATACTCCCAAATGTAAAAATACCAAGCATTAACACTATTCTTTACCTCCTTTGTCACTGTTTTATCTCTATTTATCCTTGACACTTCCTCCCTTTTCGCCTATAAT